>JAHKLH010000188.1 GCA_029856635.1 Candidatus Njordarchaeota archaeon | reverse complement strand
ATGTAAATCCATTAACATCAGCTTCTTCAGCGCCATCATAAGTCAAATTCCAAATCTTTAGAATATCTGTTAATGTGAATGGTAGAGAGAATCCTAAAGCTATGGTTGGCATTGGTAAAGAGGATGTGGTATTTTCTGTTGTTTCTTCTCCTATAAGAGGTATCAACGTTAGAATATCGAATGATAAATTGTATACTTCAAATGTAACATTAAATGTCCATTCAGCTCTAAATAGGCTGAATGTTAAATTACCCACAGAATTAACTGTGACATTCTCCATATGCAATAATTTATCAAGAAATTCTTCCATGGCACTGTTCTTGTATGTTACAATGATTAAATCCAGCACTCCCTCTCCAGTTGAAAGATCCAGTGGTTCTTTAACATAAATCTCTATTATCGGTGTATTTATAGATGCGTTTGTATAATTAACCTGCAATTTCAATTCGTCAAGCTTTATAGGAGCTTTGATTCCGCTAATCTCAATAACCACATGGGTATAGGCTCCAGTACTATTCTCCCAAATGGAAAATTCTGTTAGATTGACTTTCGCTAAGAGCATTATAGGAGTCAAGAATGTTTGAAGAGCAGGCATAAATTCGGTAAGCATGTCCATAAGATCGCTTATTTCAGTTGAAATTCCACTTTCTGAAAATCCAAATAGCATTTCCAACAATGTATCCAAAGGCAATATAATTTCAATTGTTGGGAATTCAACGCCAAGCAATTCTACCTTTATGCTTCCAGAAATGTTAGCATCATATGTTTTTCCATCAATTAACGCTTGAATTAGCTCACCAGTATAATCATAGTCTGGCCAGTAGTATAATTTAACATATGCTGTGACATTTGCACTATCTCTCTCTGGAATGAAAATTGGAAGAATCTCTACGCTAATTAGTGTTTTACCGAATTTAGTTATGTTTATTACAGAGTGTTGCAATGTTATATTGAGCTTATATGGATTGATAAATTGTAATTTGACATAGAGCGGATACACATAAGCACCATCCTCTGTAATATTATAATTCGTGAAAGTAACATTTAGGGGAACAATCATTTCTGTTAGTGGAATTGTTGCAAGTATCATCCCTAGATCAACATTAATTGGTATTGGGAATCCACTTTCTTCTCCAGATTCTCCTGGTTCTAGTAACCCCCATACTGCATCCTGTAATGAATTGAAGCCTAAAACTTCTGTCATATTGACTGTTAGCTTTGAAATGCTTAGTGGGATGTGAATATCCATGTTGAATATGTTAATGTCAATAGTAAGATTGAGATCTAAAGTTAATACACCAAAATCAATTAGTGTGTCAATTAATTCCTGAAGTTGTTCTTTATCCGTTTTATATATCACCAGCTTTATCTGCGTTTCAGTAATTTGTCCCTTAACTATGCTTAATGGTGTTGCTAATATAACTTCAAAAACAGGGTTCTCATAAGCAGACATTTTTACAAGAAGACTTATATTCTCAATGGTGAATTCTAACTTCTCACTCATCGCTCTCAAAGCTACGAAAATATAAGCATAGTCCTTGTATTCCTCTATGCTAAATCCAGTTACATTTATTTGAATTAATTCGCTTATGAGTTCAGGAGCAATCAAATCAAGTATGCTTTCACTCCCACTTTCATTAGTAGACTCTACTAAGCTAATTCCAAATGACGACAAGAGAGAGCCCAAAGACATATTGGTTAAGAATGAATCAACTAAAGCTTTAAGTTGCGTAGCAATATAGAGCGTCAATGTAAAGTCGTCAATTTCGACTCCAAAGATTTTTAAGTTTAGGTCTGATGTTACAGTTATGTTTACGTTAAATTCTCCTAATAATTCATTGAGGAGTTCTTCTGTTTCCTCGCTTTCTATGATGTACACATCAATTATTATTGCCTTTAATATGTTAGCAGATAGGTTGTATGTTCCGTTAATATATACTGCTATTGATGGTATAGTACTATATCCTCTGTAGACTTCAATTGTTGAATTTTCTATGCCTAGAGTGATGTTAAATATGTTAAGGAATGTAATATTTATGAAGAGATGATGTGCTGGATAACCTTTCCAGGAAGTTTCTCCTAGGTATTCTATATCCTCCAGTCTAAAGAAGTTAAGAGGTATCGAGAAATCAGGAATTACATTTTCTTCGGTTGTATTTTCATTTTCTTCAGATCCATCAAGTGAAACACCAAGCAGAGATGCTAAGAAATCCGTTGGAATAATTAGATTTAGTTTTCTAGATAAGAAGGATGATAAGGAAACTACTATACCTTTTAACCTAATGTCATCAAATCTAAACTCTAGGAATGTGAAATTAGCATAAAGATCAATAGTAAATCTCATTCTCTTCATTCTAAATAAGTCTAAAATGAAATCTTTGAAACCAGCTGCCTTCTTGAATAATATCAACTCTAGTGAAATCTTATGCTCGTCCTCCTTATTTAATACTTCATGTGAGAACATAATTCTCATTATAGGAGCTTCTAAGTAATCGCCATAATAGGCATCTATCGTTATATTATGGAGTATCAGATTAAGTGGGAATGTTAAATTCTTTACATACAATTTGAGTTGGAGTGTGACATTTTCATCATACTCCATAGTATGCAGCCAGAAATCTTCAACTATAGGATTACCTAAGCTTATTCCTCCTAGACTCATAGTTGATGAAGTTCTTTCTTCAGCTTCCTCTTGAGGAATTATTAGGTTAAGTAATTCTTCAAGCGTAAGATATTCCTGAAAAGCGTATATGATGGATGAAATTAGGCTAGATACAACACTTTCAGGGAGTTCAGTAATGATTTCAGTTTCAATATTTACATTTGAAATTGAAAATCTACCAATCGTTATAGAAAATGAACCATTCACAATTACATCAATCTTAAAGTCATGCAATAATTCATCCAACGTTGTTTTTAATTCCTCATTAGCAATTAATTTAATTGTTAGAACTCCTACATCTGATCCTCTCGAAATTGCAACTAGTGGTTTTTCAAGATATACATGGATAATGTCATTAGAATCCTTCTTATTAGGTAATTTCTTTAATAGAGTGATATCTAATTGTTTAATACTCAAAGTAACGCTTGTAGGATTATTCAACTTTATGAGAATCTTTATGGTATATACAGGAATCCCATCAACGAGAATAGTAGGTTCTGTCGTTATATCTATAATTTGAATCATTTGCGAAATAATTTCGGGAGGCAGTATTGTACTTAACTCCACAGGAAATGGAATCATCACTAAAGTTGGAAGGCTTGGTTGTTGTTCTTCTTCGCTTGAAACTGAAATAAGATCCATGAGAGACGATAGCATTTCGCCTTCTAAAGTTAATGGTAAATTTTTGATTTCTGCTCCTAAGAGATATAGGCTAATACTTCCAGTTATTCTCATGTTTTCAAGGAAGGAATAATCCCCATTTAGAGCATCTGTGATAATTTCTTGTAAATAAGGATTATCCTCATTTATTGAGAGAGTTACTATTAATTGTCTCCTCACAATCTTATTACTATCATCATTAGTCGAGGGCCGTAAATCAAAGGATGGCAATTCTATCGTGAGAAGATGTGTGGCCTTATAATATACGTCAAAACTTAGATCCTCTATTGCAATAGGAAGAGCAATCATCTCATAAAGAAGCTCTGTTTGGACTGTCAGAAAACCTCCTTTTTCATACACATCAAATT
>JAHKLH010000187.1 GCA_029856635.1 Candidatus Njordarchaeota archaeon | reverse complement strand
TAGATATAAACATTTGATTCCAGCATGGGATATAATCTTCAAAACAATTAGAAATTGGAAAGGCCTTCCCGACGTAGAAGAGCATCGATCAATTTTAAGAACATTATTTATGCGCGTCAAAGAAAAAAGTGGAGGAAAACTTGTAAAAGCTGAGTATCCATTATGAGGTGATTGAGATGAAATCAAGAAGCTTATTTTTACTTTTCTTAGTTGTATTCATGGTATTTACCATAAGTGGTCATGCTCTAAAGTTCGCATATGTACTTGAAGAGAAAATCGTGTTCA
Organism: Candidatus Njordarchaeota archaeon; assembly: GCA_029856635.1. Classification (GTDB taxonomy): domain Archaea; phylum Asgardarchaeota; class Njordarchaeia; order Njordarchaeales; family JAHKLH01; genus JAHKLH01. Next base: position 3,445 of record JAHKLH010000187.1, on the reverse strand, counting down.
AAACACAAACTTACGATATCCAATGTTTACATATTATCCCTCGCGACTATAACAAAAGGTTAAATGTCGCTATATTAATGTGGCATGGCCTTCTTGCACATAAAGAAACTCTACATTCCATTGGTATTGAACTAGCTAAAGTTGGATTTGATGTCTATATTTGCGATTTACCCGGGCACGGAGAGAGTAGTGGCTGGTTAACCGTAACCTTTACATATCCTATGAACTTATCATCGGCAGCAACAGAAGTACTCTTGAATCTTCTTCCGCCATCGGAATCAGTACTTGAATTCCTAGAGAAAAAATACGAAAAGATTATTGTAGTTGGTCACTCACTAGGGGGAGGTCTTTCCCTTTTGTTGAGCATTTATCACACAAATAAAATCATTTCGACTATACTAATTGCTCCAGTTATTCCATCTGTGAATGTTACCAAAAGCATTCCTAAAAATTTGCTAATCCTTCTCGGAGAAAATGATGAGATTTTTAGTGTTAAAGATTATATGAACTTCATAAAGAAAGCTTGTGAAAGAGAAGACATAAAAATTGGATACATTTACGGCTCATTTGCGAGTGGAACAGCAAGAGAATTCTCTTTAGTAGAAGGAGTAGATCATTTAACAATCCTTTATCATCCAAATGCATTAAGAAAAATCGTAAACTGGAGTTTATGTTCGATAGGAATGCAGTCCGTAGTAATATTGACAGAGCATATAAGAGTACTATTCCTAGCTCTAGGATTCCTATCAGGTGTTTTTGCCTTACTTTTCGGAATAATCGTACTATCAAACTCTTTAGGAATTTTCTCTGGTTTTAAGAGATTTCCTGACACAAAAATGGCTAAGAGAAGTATAGTTGCTGCAATTATATGGGCATTTTTGACGGCGTTTATGATTATTTTCATATTAATATCGCTATTTGTATCCTCTATTTTTGGAATTAAAGAAGTAATTTTGGTCGCCGCATGTGCGTATGCGTTCTTTACGATATTTTCATCACTAATAGCAGTTGCATGGCTAAAGAAAAAACCGATATCCAAAATATGGGATTTAGCATTAATTGAATTTAGAAACGAAACGAAACTAATTGGTTTAGGCTTCTTGATAGCGATCCTATTCGTTTTTATTTTCAAATTAACACTCTCCGAGTTTCTATTGAATATTCTCATTTTTGAAAGATTACCCTTAATTCCATTTGTTCTTTTCTTCTTTTTACCTACCTTCATAACTCATGAATTTCTTTGGCGCAGGACTGTTCAAGAATATTTTGGTGGTTCTGCAAAACATGCAATCCTCGGTTCAATAACGCTTTCTCTCTTCTCAAAAATTTTTGTTCCAATTTTAGCCGCTCTCTTCATCGTCGCTTATGGAGGTCCATATATGTTCGCGCTAATTGCTGCTGGATTAATTGTGGCCGTCGCAATTATCTGTGAACTAATAGCAGCAGTTTCGTATTATGCAACAAGGGAAATTAGCTTAGCTTCTTCCATTAGCTCGCTTTATTGGGCGTGGTTTGGAATAATGTTCTCAATAAGAGTTTTGCTCATAATTAGCATTTAGGATACATAATTACATTTCGCTTTAATTTCTTTTTCGCAAGAAAACAGCATCAAAAAGAAAAAGAACCTCTATTTATTTGTTCGACTGCTTTTATGTAAAGTTGGTGTTTTGAAATGTCCGAAGAAATCAGAAAGCCTGCTGTTGCCGGATATTTTTATCCAGCCAATAAGGATGAGCTAATTAAACTAATTGAAAATTGTTTTAAGCATCCATTAGGACCCGGAAAATTGCCAAAGGAGATAACTCCACGAAATTCTTACAGAATTATTGCCGCTCAAGTTCCACATGCCGGTTACATATATTCAGGACCATGCGCGGCATGGGCTTACTTAGAATTGTATGTTGACGGAAAACCAGATACAATTATAATTCTCGGTCCAAATCATACAGGTCTTGGATTACCCGTATCCGTATGGCCTCGAGGATATTGGGAAACTCCTCTTGGACGATTGGAAATAGATAAGGAAGTTGTAGATATTTTGCTCCAGCACGAAGTATTTGCTAGTGATTATTCCGCACATGTTCAAGAACATAGTATTGAAGTACAACTCCCATTTGTTCAATACATTTTCGGAAATGATGTGAAAATCGTTCCAATATGCATTGCAGATCCACGTCTTGAAACAGCAGAAGAAATAAGCAAAGGAATACTCCATGCCATAGCTGAAACAAAGAAAAGAATTCTCATTCTAGCTTCAAGTGATATGACACATTACGAACCACAAGATGTCGCACAAATGAAAGATTCAGAAGCACTTGATGCAATAATCTCACTAGACGTTAAAAAACTATATGAATTAGTCGAGTCTGGTTTAACCATGTGCGGTTTCGCTCCAGTTTCAGTTGCCATGCTCGTTGCGTCTCACTTCAAAGCTGGCGGCCACGTCGTCAAATATTACACGTCCGGAGACATAATTGGTGATATATCAAGTGTGGTGGGCTACGCTAGTGTGGTATTTGAAAAGGGCATTCCGATAAAGAAACCAAGGAGACCAATTAAAGAAGAAGTAGCTCCATCGATTTAACATAAACATTAAGATCTTTAGCATAGGTGAAATTACAAATGAAGTAAAATTCTGTACCTAGTGAATTCATAACCTTATCACTACATTTTGAGGCTAAATACACCTTGGTCATTTCAACAGTCATAAATAGCTGAATTGTATTCAGTTAAGTGATTAAGTGATTCACTGAATAATAAAAAGAAAAGAATAATTACATTCAAATTGGTTATGAAAAACAAGATAATGATGTTCTTATAACTTTTAATTGCGAACTTTAACCGAGTAGCGCTTAGAAAACAAATATTAAAGGAAATGTCTTAAATTACATGAATACCAAAGAGATGAGGGAGACAAATGTTAAAAATAGATTTTCACGTACATACCTCTCGTAGTGATGGTAAAATGCATCCTCTCTCCGCTGTTAAGTTTGCAATTAAGATGGACTTAGATGGAATTGCAATAACAGATCATGATGTGCATTTTCCACGAAACATTTATAATGAAATTAAGCGAAAATATCCAGATTTTGTGTTGATACCGGGTATTGAAGTAAGCACTGCCGATGGACATATTCTTGTCTTAGGTACATTCGAACCCATACCGCCAGGATTGTCTGCCTTAGAAACCATTGAGATTACACACGAATTAGGAGGAATTGCTGTCCCTGCGCATCCATTTGATAGGCTTCGTGATGGTATTGGAGAGAATAAACTGCTTGAATTACTTGGGAAATATGATGCAATAGAGGCAGTTAATGGATCATCTTTAAGGGAGACATACAATAGGAAAGCCATAAGATTTGCAAAAAGATACAAAATTCCGATTATAGGCGGTTCAGACGCTCATGTTCCTGATCTTTTAGGAGTAGTAATTACTTTCGTT
>JAHKLH010000186.1 GCA_029856635.1 Candidatus Njordarchaeota archaeon | reverse complement strand
TATTTATGGTGAAGACTTTTGAAAACCCTTGAAAATCAAGGGCTTCTACCTCTATCAAAGAAATTAATCAATAATGATGAATGGATCGTTCGAGAGGCTGTTGCATATGGTTTAGGTCTCACATATATTGGAGAAAGAAATAAAGAAGCTATTGAACTTATAAAGAAATTACTTAAAGATAAGGAGAATAGAGTTCGAGAAAGTGCTATAATTGCACTAGGTTTACTTTTTCATCAAACTGGTGAAGAAGCAACTTTTGCTCATATTTTAAAGAAGAATTTCCCCGAAAAGAAGCCTCAGCCTGTAACAAAAACAATAATTTATTTAGCAGCTTGCTTAACTTCAAGAGATCCAATAAAAGCGTTATTTGAAGGAATTAATATACCAGTTATAGATAAAGAAGCACGCTTCTGGATTGAATTATCATTGATGCACTTAGCTGCGATGCAGTTTGCATTCATAGTAAATTTTATCAATTTACAAGGTCAAATTACTGATGAAGATATATTAGAAATGTTTAAGTATCATTTGAATCGAGATGAGATGCATGCAAAATCAGCGGTATTAATTCATATTGCCAGAGCTTTCCAGAAAACTAATGATGAAATAATAACTGATATTGTAAAACCAGTACTTGATCAAAAGGATTTCTTCGTAAAGAAATACGCTACATTAGCATTATCAATAATTCACCAAGGAAGCGGGAATGAGAAACTAGCAAAGGAATTATTAGAGCACAAAGATAATGAAGTAAAATCCACAGCAATCCTTGGCACTGGCATCATTTTTCAGCAACAATATGAAAAAGTGTTAAAAATACTTCAACCGTATTTCGAATCATCTGATGAACTTGAAAGAAGAGTATCACTCATAAGCGCAGGACTTGCATTTCATGGTGATAATAAACGTGTACTAGAAGTTATAAGCAAGTTCTTAGAAGAAAAAGATCCATATCTTTTAAGTGGAGCATTAATTGCTCTAGGACTAGCTTCAAGCAAGCCGGGGTTAATAAACCTGAGTGTATTATATGGAACAGCATATGGACCATTCTTTCCCGATATGTTCTTAATTTACATATAAACAGAACATTTAAAGGTGGTGAAATGAATCAAGAACTTCTTAAAAAAGCACAAGAAATGTACAAACAAGGAGTCCTGAAGCTCATGCAAAAGGAATTAGAGACTGCAATAAAATACTTAAATGATGCTGCTAAATTAAATCCAAATCATGCTCCAACATGGTTCTTATTAGGTTATTGCTTTTATCTGAAAAATGAACTTACAAATGCTATTGAATGCCTTAAGAAAGCCGTTAAGATTAATCCAAAGTTTGGTGCAGCATGGAATGTATTAGGTCTCTGTTATGATGATCTTGGAAATATTCACGAGGCAATGAGGTGTTTTAAGAAAGCAATAGAAGTAAGTCCTTATCAATGGGGTCCATGGAATGATCTTGGTTTTTTATATGAGAAAAAACTAGGTGACTTAGATAAGGCTATTGAATGCTACAAGAAAGCAACAGAACTAACCAAATATGATAGCACACCGTATTATAACCTCGGAGCCGCATATGAGGAAAAGGGATTAATTGAGGAGGCATTAAAATGGTATAAGAAAGCAATTGAAATCAATCCGAAAGATGCTGATGCTCTAAACAATATCGGATTCATCTATCTAAAAATGAAACAATGGAATAAAGCAAAGGAATACTTTAAAAAAGCATTACTAGCAAATCCGAGGCATCCCCAAGCTTGGAATAATTTAGGCGGCGTATACATGAACCTTGGTGGAAAAGAAAATTTAGAAAAAGCAATTAAATGTTTCAAAAAAGCAATAGAAATAAATCCTCAATATGCTGATGCATGGCACAATCTTGGTTCTACATTACTTGAACTTGAGAAATTAGATGATGCAGAAAGATGTTTGAAAAAAGCTCTTGAAATTAATCAATCGAACGTAGACACATTAATAAAACTAGCTGAAGTATATCTAAAAAGAAAAAATATAAACGATGCTTTAACATATCTCAAGCGTGCCTATGAGATTAAGAGAGATCCCAGAATATACGAGATCATAATAATGCTCGAAAAAGCACTAGAAAAATACTACTCCACACTTGTTAGGAATATCCTAGAAGCATTAAAAATGTTTCGCAAATTTTCGAGATGGTCACATTATGATTATTAACCAAAATTATTATGATTGTTCTTATTGGCATTTTTGGCACTTATGATTCTTCGAGATTTTCGATTTTTATCTTATAGTTAAACCAATCAAATTTTATCAAAATCATTAGAAACCTAAATCAAGTTGGAAACAAACCAACACAAAATTCTTATTTTTTATCTTTTCGTTTTGCGTTTTAATTAAAAAATAATGAACAAATGTTCATCATGGGTCTATTCCTCTTCGTTCTGCATTTTCCAGGATTTTTAATGCAAGCTTCATAATATCATAATATAGTCTTTCATCTAATATCTTTTTCACAAGATTTGTATCAATCCCTAGATATTGGTGCACAACAATATTTCTAAAACCAACGATTTTTTTAAATAAATCTGCATCTGCCTTTGTAAAGATGCTCTCCTGTCTTAAAGCTTCTCCAATATCTCCATATGTTGATGGAGGCTTTTTCCCTAATTCTGCTAGAAATCTTAAGCCGATATCAATTAATGCTTGTATTGATGTTTGCAAAATATAAAGTATTGATGCAAGCATTATGAAGGAATTCACTATTTCATCAGTGTTATGTTTTTTAAGAAGTTCATCAAGATTAATAATGCATTTCTTAATGTATTCAAATCTCTCTTTTAACTCCATTCAACATCTCCTTTGTCTTCTTCAGGTATTTCTCTCCATACTTAACTTTATCTAATGCTATCTTATAATCGAGGTATAATGAAATAGATAAATCGCGGAATTTCTTATACATATGCTCATCTCGAGTAAATATGAGAATTCCATCTCTAAATATCTTGTATCTTAGTTCTAGGGAAAGAGCATTGCTAAGAATAAGAATATCAATCTTATCTTCTGGTATTCCAAGACACTTAGATATTTGATAGATTAACTCGATTTTATCCTCAACGCTGAGATCTCTATTCGGATAAATTGCTACATCTACATCACTTTCACTTGTTTCATATCCAGTAGCTTGAGATCCAAATAAAATCGCAAAGACAATGTAGTCAAATTTATAAAGACATAACTTAAGTTCTGAAAGCATCTTTCTTAAGTCCATTATCTTCACGCTTCTGAAATAAAAATGAGTGCATGAGCACATAAATATTTAACTCGTCGTTGTATTTTCAATATATCTAACGCCATATATTTAACTTTGTTTAATACTATCTTAAGAGTCGTGGAATATAATATAGAGCAAATACCTCTAAGTCCTGAATGCAATGTGTTCAACGAATTTCCTTAGATAGAGTCTGCTTAATTATCAACGAAAGCTCATTTAAGGCCGCATGATATTCAATGTTAGCTTGAAGAATTTTCCTCTTTAATTTTATACATTTTTCCATTATCTTCAATGCTTTATCAAGATTAATCCCTGAAATTCTCTTTATTATTTTCTCCATATCATCTAACCATTTCCCAAGATCATTAAGCACTCGTTTAATTTCCTCAGGAGTTGAAACCATTTCATAAAAGCCTCTTATATGTAAGCATGAGTCAAATTTGTAATACTCATCTAATAGATCTTTTCTTCCCAAACTCTTTAATATTCTTGAGAATATTGGCAAGCTAAAT
>JAHKLH010000185.1 GCA_029856635.1 Candidatus Njordarchaeota archaeon | reverse complement strand
TTTAATCGTTTGAATGCAGCCTCAACTCCAGCAGCAGTCACTGCAGCATTTTCAAATGCGTTATGAATCCAAGGTACAGCCCATGAAGTATATGGATATATAGTTGTTGCTACTTCCAAGCATCCAGTAGCATTTACGACAACGACGTTATCTGGATCAGGAAGAGCCGCAAAAGCCAGTTTAACAATAACTGGTGCCATGCATCCAGCACATAATCTATGACCAGGCAAGAGTTTTGGTGGTCTCTTTGCCACATCTATTAATCTAGGTGTCCAAGACAATTATGTCACCCAAAACTAAATATATTAATAAGTTTGTTTTATATGTAATAACGCTATTCGTAATCATAACATTGAGTCGGTTATATTATCGCAATTTAAGCGAGATGAATGAGAAAAAATGAGCAGTATGATAATGGAGAAGATCTTTTTTCTAATAGTTTTTGTTTTTTATTTACTACTTATTGTGGCAGCATTAATGGATTTTAAATTTCGACGAATAGATAATCATATAAGTTTTTTATTAATACTTTCATCAATTATTATATCACTAATGAATAGCAAGTCATTTCTGATTATCTCGCTTCTCCTGGTATCTCTCTTCATATTTCTAATACTTGGTATCATTGGTGGTGGAGATTTCAAAGTATTTATGTCCCTAATTTTAGTCGATTACAATACTGCTTTAATTTCAATCGTGGTTTCCCTCTTTATTGCATCAATATCGAAGCAAAATAAAGTTCCTATAGCGGGAATTAGCATAACAATTTATTGTTCTCTTAATTTCATTTTATGGATACTAAGCCTTTAGTTATCCCCTCATATTCCTTAATCATAATTCTAAAGAACTTATTTTTATTCTCTCGCCTTTTGTTGGAATAATCCATTTAAATTTTCGAATGAAATTTTTAAGGAGAAGAGGCTTTTCAGAGTGCACGGGTATTACTATTCTTGGTTGAACCCTATTGATGAATTCTCGTAAATCAAGTGGTTGAATATGTCCAGAAGCATGAATATAATAAATGGGCACACCAAGGATTTCCAGCCAATTCTTAACCTTCTCAAAAGTTATCTCACTCTCCTCACTAAACGGCTCAGAACTAGCCATAATATACACGCAACTTCTGGGAAATCCAATTTCCGCTAGCGCACTAGTTGACCTTGTTGACAAAACCATAATTAAATTGTCTCTTTTTGCAATTTCACTAATTGTTATCTTTTTATCCTCAGGAAGCCTTTCGAACAACTTTTTCTCCTCAAGATAATAATATCTTTCCTTCTCCTTTGCAATTACAAGGATATCTGGATCGACCTCAAAGTCTTTCACAGTATACTTCCGCTTTAATCTAGCCTCTAAAATTTCTCTTATAATAATGTATCTCTTCCAATCAATGACAAGCTTTCTCCCAGTTCTTTTAGCAGCATAGAGAAAACTAAAGAATCTATCAATGTCCGTTCTAGAAAAATCCGCAATTATATTTCCATTTATCCTAGAGAATAATTCTGATAGTTTTCTTTCTACTTCATCCTCAGATACATAACCACTAAAATCAATATGCGTTGCCTCAGTAATAAGACAAAGAATCTTCGTGTCGTACCTCAAATCTTCAATTGAGTTAATAAAATCTTCAGTAAGCCCAGTGGAACCGTGTAATCTGAAATCTCCAGTATAAATAATTGGGCCTTCACTAGTAAAGACTATAAAACCATATGCTCCAGGAATACTATGGTCAACATGTATTGGTTTAATCTCTAGTTCACCAATTCTAATGATCTCCCCAGTTCTAAAATCACAAATATTGTGCTCAATCCCATCAAAAATTGTATCAACCGAGTAAGCTCTAGAAACTTTACCGTACGCATTAAAAATCTTGTGGCAACAATATCCCATGTAAATTTTTGTTCTTCGAGATAATAATGTAATATGACCAACATGATCCATGTGACCATGAGAAACTACAACTCCTTGAATAGGAGGTTCAGGATCACGGGAAAAATCAAAATTCTTTTTTTTCTCTACTTCAACACTGTACAAATTTTCAATAAGCGGAATTGCTCCAATTTCTATTAATTCTGAAATCGTTTGAGGACGATGAAATGGAAATTGATAATATTTTGAAATAGCCTTAAATGATTTCCCAAAATCTAAGAAAACTTTAACATCATGTCCCTTATCTTCTAGAAGAATCTTATTACCTCCAATCTCATTAATTCCTCCGTGAATCGTTATATATATCATTCCATTCCCTAAAGAATTGAAAACTAAAAATGAACAAGTTTCATTAGAGATAATTAAAAGTAAAAGTTTGAAAATTCAAGAGAATAATAAGTGCTTCTTACCCCGAGGAAACTTAGAAACAATCTTTGCGATCCTTTCAATTAACTGATTTTCTAAATCTAAGCTAACCTTCCACTTTAATTGTTTTTCATATGTAACATGAGGCCTAAATTTTGTTTTAATTCTCGAAAAATCTGCTCCAATAAGTTGAATATTCTCAATTTTTCCAAATCTAAGCTTGCTTAAATAATACAAATAACCAATATTTTTCGGAACAAATCCCATGCACTTAGCCACAACACTATCAACTTCCAATGGATTTTCCCCGACGAAAATCCACCCCCATTTTTTAGGTGCACCAGACACCGGGCCATTTCCTTCCATTCCAATCCTACCATCAACAATAGCTAAGTCAGGATACATTATCGCAGCTAACAAAGCAATGTTAAAATTGATTGCAGCATAACCTTGATGTATTTTCGGACGATTATTAACACCAACAATCCCACCTACAGCTAAATTCTTAATAGATAGTGTAACGATTACGGTGTCGTGTGTTTTTGCACGACATGTAGATATTAAATATTCTGCGTTTATCAATGTCTTTGAAACAGGAATATAAAATTCTTCAAAGTTTTTGTTAAAAATTGGTACTTCTACAGAATTATCCTCATGAATATCAAAAAGTTCAACATCATATTGTTTAGCGATTTTTGTAAAATTACCATTCTTAAATCCATCCCAAGTACAGCCTGCAGATCCCTCAGCAATTAAAATTTCTCCAGTAAAACCTAAATTTCGAATATATTTAATAAGCTCCTTAACTATATCACATGGTGTCATGCTTAAAAGAACGTAAGGAGATACCATATTGATCTTTATTATAATACGTTTTAGTCTATTAATTGGAACCAAAACATTTGGAAGAATTTTCCTAATGTTATTAGAAACGAAAACATGTGAACTCTTCTTCATCATTTTCCTCTCTTAATAAAAAATGCGTGATTAATTAATCTTAAATTTATTTTTCTCACTTATAAAAAATGGAAAATTGGTGAATATCGTGGGAAAAAAGAAAAGAAAAACCTTCTTCGACGATTTCTTTGATGAAATCGATAGGATGTTTGAACGAATGATGGAATCAATGAGTTTCTTTGGTGGGGAAATAGGTGGATTTGGCGGTGGTTCATGGAGCATACAAATAACCCAAGGTCCAGATGGAAAGACAACTGTCTATGCTGAACTTGGTCCAGATGTTGATCGAGATAAGTTTATCGAATACTTAAAGAAGAAATATCCTAATGCAAAAATTGTCGTAAAGGGAGGAAAAAGTAAGGGGAAATTTGAAAGAATTAAAATCGAAAAAGAAGAGATTGAGGAGAGAGAAGAATCAAGACAGAAAACGGGAAAGTTTTTCAAATTATTTGGTGGTGAAGAACAAAGAGAAAGCGAATTATTTAAAGTTATTAAAGTAGAAAAAGAAGATGAATAATTTCATGCACTTGTTGC
>JAHKLH010000184.1 GCA_029856635.1 Candidatus Njordarchaeota archaeon | reverse complement strand
GTAACCTAACATATAGGAACTCTAGCAAAGTAATTTCCCCTCTAAAAATAAATAAGATTTCATCTCAAAATAGGATTTATTAAATTTTATTAAGGAGGTTAATTGCTCGCTGCGATAAATTAATCACAAAGATCAAATTTAAAATCCTATTTTCATAAAAATTGCTCAGAGTAGAATGTAAAATTCGAACCAGTTTGACTTTTGATAATTAAGAAGATCACTTGTTAGATGGGCTATCCATAGTAATTTGAAATAGAGTCTTAAAATGCAACTTTAATATTTCTTGCCAGACAAAATATTTGGAGTATTAGGGTATAGACACATGAACGTAAGAGAACTCATTACAAAAGCACTAAGTTTTTATGAGCTAGCTTTGGAATATCTCGAAAACAAAGATTACATGGATGCTTGTGAAAAAGCGTGGGCATGCATAGAAACATTAAGAAAGGCACTGCTTGTTAAAACAGAAGTCTCTTATGAGAAAGCAAAGACAATTGTGTATGGTGTTCCACTATTCACTAGGCTTTTAAAAAAGTTAGGAAGAAAGGATCTCTTGGAGAAATATACTTTATTTTAATTATAAATTACATGTAATGGGTTTTTACGAAGGAATAACGGAAGCATGGGAAATAGAGGAAATTATAGAAAAGATCTCAAAAAATGGATTAATGAAATGATTAAGCTAATAGAGTCAGTCAATGTAAACCTCTCAATTGTTGAAAGTCTTCTAGTGGAAATAGAGAAAATAAAGCGAAGACTTCTTATAGAGAATGCGAAGCTTATTGAATTACGCAGTCAACTAGATGCGTTACTTGACAAGATAGTTAAAACTTAATGATAATATATGTCACTAGAGTATATGGAAGATAGTTTGTAAAAGGTATTTAATCTATTATCAGGTGTTTAAGAAAGTAATATATTAGAATAAAAATATGATATAAAAATATGTATGAGTTGAAAACACGCATGTTGTTGCTTTTATTTTCAGTCAGAAGTATTTTATGTTTGGGATTGTAATGAAGAATTATTTCATCATAGAGGGACCAGTACCACCCAAGTTTTTCTTTGATAGAAAAGAAGAATTGTGGACTTTTAAACGCGAGTTGGAACTTGAAAAATACAAAGTGTTAATATCGATAATTGCACCGTTTCGTTTTGGAAAAACTTCCTTACTCTATGCATACATGGATATTGCAAAGAAGTTTGAGAGAATAATAAATATTTATTTGCCCCTGAAAACCGTAGATAATCCTTTATCAGTAATCATCAAATCTTTATCAGAAAAATTGCCAGAGATTAAGAATATTAGCTGTAAAGAAGGCTTATACCTCTTTTTCAAAAACGTAAATGCTATTCTTGAGAAAAAAGACTTGTGGGTAATCTTGTACATTGATGAATTTCAACTATTACCAGATAGAATTAGAAAAGAAGGATTTCTTACGAATTGGGACAATAAGGGACATTTTTATGTTCTTTAGAGGACTCACTGAAGAATTCCGCATTGGATTAGTTGTTAGTGGATCTTACATTGGTGAATTGCTTGATGCAATTAGTGTTTGGAACGGAAGATTTCTAGAACTGCGACTAGGCCCATTTCCTCAAGGGGAATCAATTAGAATGCTTAAAACATTATTTGAATTATCTGGAATTAAAGTTTCGGATGAATTAGCAGAATATATTGCAATGAGTGTATGCGATCATCCATACTATATGCAATTATTTGGTCATTATCTCGTAAAGTTAGGAAAAATAGATAATGAAACAATAGAAAAAACAAGAAAAATTGTTTTAACAGAACTCATGAATTTGTACAAGAAGAAGTATCGAGAGATAAAAGAAATGGGAGATGAATACATAAAAATCTTGGAAAAAATTGCAAGTGGGTTAAAAGGTAGCAATCATTTTTCATTAGATGAATGGGAAAAGATCTGGGATCTGGAAAGAATCAATGTCATTACAATTATGGAACACGAGTTGACTTCGCAGACAAATTATTCGAAAGATTCGTTATAAATATCATGAGCAAAAGACGAGAGGAGAAAATATTACCAGAATACTCCTCTGAATACCTAATAGCAAAAGACTTAGCGTACAAACAAGGGTTCAAGGATGTACTTGTATCATCCAAAAGCTGGGGACCATTTGACATAGTAGTATATTCAAAAGCAAACAAACACGTAGGCTTTGGAGTTCAAGTAAAAACAACGGGAAAAGACTACATAATTCTAAAAAAAGAAGAAACAAACTAATTTCATGTGCAATGGAAAGAAAATTAATTCCTATTTTGGGAGTAGTCTACGTTAAGAAACATCCAATAATCAAGTATTACTTAATCAAAGAAAAGAAGATTAAATATACAATAGAAGAAGGAAAACAGAACCAAGGGAAATAATTCATTAATTAACTAAATCCAATGGAAAAGACTCATAAATGAGTTAGAGCTAATTATTGAGATTGAGTTAGTTTCACATACACAAGAATACCTCAGAGACATGAAAACACAAGAAAGATCAAAGATTAATGAAGATATTCCTAAGGTCAATTATTTCAAGCATAATTGCTTAATGTCTTCTAACAACATCTGACGGTAGTTTATGCAGGTATTTCTTTCCCTTATATATTGTTGCTATTATTTCTCTGGCCCTTTCTTTGTTAATACCATAGTATTCTCTAAAAGGCGCCTCATCGTACCTCAATTCTGCTCTAGAAAGTACTTCTCTTTTGAAAACTTCATCGTAATTATAAAAATTCATTTTCTCTCCCCAGGGAAATGTGATTTCAACGGAAAGGATCTTTCCTCGATAAAAATACCGTGGTTCATGATTTATTCCAAGAACTGGATTTACTCTTATGTTTTCAAGATTATTTTTCTTAACATATTCGAAGAGGTTTACAAAACCCTCTATCTGCTTGTAGAAGTATTCCTCAGGCATTCCAGAAATATATTTGAATTGTTCTGGATTTACTCCCTTAAATGAAACATCAACATCAGCTCTAATTCCTTTAATTTCTTTTAATTTTTCTATAAGTTCTGGCTTCTCTGCGAAAAGAACTCCATTTGTTTCGATAATCACTTTTTTAAAGATATTCAGCTTCGCGGCGGCTTTTATAACTTCAATAACATGATCCCACTGCAAAGATGGTTCATTTCCAGTGAATCTTAATGCGTACATTCTAAATTTTCTCTTTTTTAAGAATTTGACTTTCTCGTAACGACAAGTAATATCCTTAATTACTTCCTCGACGCTTTTTATTATCGGTTTTGCTTCGTATCTTAATTTCCATCCCCAACAAAGTTTGCAATTAAAATTACATCCTTTGACATCTAAAACTATTTCTAACTTTCTGTTTACAAAAATTCCACATGTGGCAATGCAGTTGCAAGACAAATATTTTTTCTTGCATGGATCTCTTATTCCCCTTCTCCTGAGAGGCGCCCATCTGCAAGGAAAATATATATTAGAATAAACACCATGTTGAGTCATTTTTTCCTCAATTTAATCTTCCATCAATTCATTTTATGTTGATGCTATGCAAATTAATATCTCACGCGCAAGCGATGCGGCTAGCGTTGCTGTTATGCTATCTATTCTAGTTGTTACTAATTCAACAATGTCAGCAAATCGCGGGGACAAGTATTTTATATTCCTTATGAAATCAATGGGTCTTAATCCAATAGGTTCTGGAGTACCTACATCTGGTGCGTATGCCGGGTCGAAGACGTCTAGATCTAGGGATAAGTAATCTGCTTTTTTGAACACGGTCTTCAGTATGGTTTCATCGTCCATTATATCATATATAGAATAAGCC
>JAHKLH010000183.1 GCA_029856635.1 Candidatus Njordarchaeota archaeon | reverse complement strand
TGCGGGGGGCGGGATTTGAACCCGCGCAGGCCTACACCACCGGATCCTGAGTCCGGCCCCTTTGACCGCTCGGGCACCCCCGCAAATATCAATGATTCTCCTCTAAAATAGATGCATTACTGCTTAAAAACTCATTGTGCTTGTGCTTCAACTTTGATTGTAAATGGAATTCTCTTAAGTTCTTTTATTTTTCCTGCTTTAACCTTTTCTAGTCCTTCCTTTAGGCTATCCAAAACAAATTGAATTATTTGATCCTTCTGATCGGGTTTTAATTCTCCTTTTTGAAGTTTTTGATGAAGTTCGTAAATTGTTGCAACAATGTGTCTTGCGAGAGGAGGAGCATGTTTCTTTCCTCGAGATCTGAGATCAAATATTATCTGTTTATCTGCATTCTTTAAGAAAAGAATGCCTACTTTTTCGTACAATGCATTAAGTATATCATCTGATAATCCTAATACCTCCCCCATTTTTTGTATTGTATCCCCACTTCTAATCTGTAGTTTTTCTAATCCCCATTTTAGTATTGTTTTTCCTAGTTTTGTTACGATTTCTTTTCCTATTTTATCAGCGATAATTGCATCATCTGGCAAGTCTTTTAGTGGTTTTCCCTTTCGTTCTACGATGACAAGATTTACTTGCCTTGTTCTTTCGCTTAATTCATTTCCTCGCACGCCTTTCTTTTTTCTCACATTCTTTAAATTTATTGTTCTCCAACCTCCATCTTTCTTCTGAACATAATGCTTTCTAGGACGATAACCAGGTGGGCCAGAAAGAATTATCCTGTGGAATCCTGGGCCTTCAACGAAGGGTACATATGGAAATCCTGCATCGTCACTAGCACCAGCTATTTCAAAAACATAATTTGGAAAACCAAACATGTCGCCCTCTATTTTTTCTCCAAGTCTTTTGCCCCAGAAGATTTGCTTAATCTTTTCATCAGCAATTTCGTGCTTGAAAGCAATTCCAGTATACGGATCACTGATTACTAATTGAAGTGGTGGCGCTTCCTTCTTTTTCCTTCTCAAAAATGCCATACATTCCACCAATGGTTCACTTATGTGAAAAAACAACTTAAGATTTATTTTTTACTATTTTACTCAAGTTCGCTTGGGGTAACAACGGAAACTTTTAATTCTAGTTCTTCTGCGATTTTTTGCATCATATCTTTTAATTTTTCTTCAAAATCTTTAGGAGCTTCTTCTGTTGATTCAACAACAAGGCTAATTAGAGCAATTCTTAAGCGATCCATGCGAATGCTTTCTCCTCTGACATCAACAATGTTGCCGCCTAGTTCAGCTATTTTAGTTGAGATTGTCGCCAAAAGACCAACGCGATCACGCCCGATTGCAACAATTAAAAATTTTTCTTTCATGGTTATCTTCCTTCACACTATCTAAAAATTCTTTTTGAATAGACTATTTTATAAAAAAATGAATTTATCTTGTGATGACATAATGGAAGTAAAAATACTATTCGTAGAAAAAGAAAAAATGAAAGAGAGTTATGATTTCCTTTTAACAGGGCTGCCTGAGATTGGTTTACCTGCAATAATTGCCCTTCGTCATATTGTTCACACATTAAATATGAAATACGTTGGGTATGGGTCTATTCAACCACCTTTGCTTTTAGTAAGATATGAAAACAAAAAAGTAACGCCTCTTATTCAGGTTTATGAAAAAGACAATCTTCTTGTAGTTCTTCCTGAAATTCCAATGCAAGCTTATCTTCTTCAGCCCTTAGCAGAATTTATATGGAATATAATTGAGAAGAAAAGTGTTAAGTACTCAATATTTCTCGGAAGTTTACCCTCGAAGGATAGGGAAAAGAAACTTTCGCCAGAAGAGCTACTGATGGTTGTGGCATCGGTAAATATGAGTGATATTATAAAGAAAAAGATTCCCGATGCTAAGGAATTTCATACTGGAGTATTGTTTGGTCCGTTTGCATATTTACTTTGGAGAGTTGCTGAGAAAAATAAAAGCGCTGCTTTAATCTTAAGCGAAACTTTTGCAAGACCGTTGATTGCTGGTGATGTAACATCAGCGATTAGACTTGTAAATGCAGTTTCTTCAATTATTGGAATTCCAATTTCAATAGGGGAGGTAAAGAAGAAGCAAGAAGAACTAAGAATTGCACTTAGATCGCTTGAGCAACTTGTAAGCCAAGCAAAACCGCGCGAAGAAACATACGAATTGTACACATAAAGTTGTTTTTTATGAACGGGAAAAATAATTCGCAAAACATAATTTTTCGAAATCTTTCTATTCACGACATACCACAATTAGCTATACTAGCCCAGCGCGCATTTCAACATGGCCCTGACAGTTATTGGGCTGTTGTTGGAGCAAAAAGAGTACAAAAAACCATCGTTGCTGAATACATGGGAAGACTAATTGGTGCAATTGAAATTGAAATTCTCAAATTTAATAACGAGAAGCATGGACATGTTGGATATATTTTTGTCGATCCTGATTTTCGACGAAAAGGAATAGGTTCCAAACTATTAAAATTGGCAGAAAAATGGTTTGCTGAAAGAAATGTTAAGTGTGTTTGGGCATTAACAACACCAGATAATATTGCTGCGCAACGATTTTTTCTAAAACATGGATACAAAATAGTCACGAAAGAGAAAGTTTTCAAGTTACTAGGACGTAAAAACGCTAAAAGATTATTAAGAAGAATGGTGTATTGGGAGGGAGATATAATTTTTCAAAAGGAATTATGAATATTATCCGTCCATGAGTTTGCTTACTAACAGCTTCTTCTTAAAATCTTGCTTTACAAAAGATTTTTCACAATCCTTTTTACAAGTGTTTTTGAATCAGGTGATTTTATTTCAATAACTTTTAATATTTTCTCGCCATTTGATATTCTCATTTCTCCGACGATTACCTTTGGCAGACCAACTAGTTTCCTTCTGAGTTTCTTGAGAATATCTTCTTTACTTTTTATCAAGTCGGTTATTGCTGCTGATTCAATTCCAAGAATTTTAATAAGCACGTCTGAGAATATTTCTGCTTCTATCGTATTTTTACCATCATCTACTAGGATCCTAGCAACAACACAGTCTATTCCAGAATTCATGTGACCACGTTCGCAGATTTCGGTATCTTCAATGACAATCATTTTGCTTCCACATAATCGGCATCTTCGTTCGAGATCAATTCCAATAACATCTTTGACTATTGCTAAAAGTGCCACTGTTCCCTCTTTAATTGATTCGATTCTTGTTTCAACTTCTTTCTCATATGCTTCCTCCACTATCTCTTTTCTTTCTTCCTTAATTTCCTCCACTAGTTCAATTCTTGATTTACTTCCAACATATATTACGATTTCATCTGTGAATTGTTTTGGTGTTGTGACATTGATAAATCTGACTTTCTTACCTATCAGAGATGATATTTTTTCCGCTATTTCATCATTCCAGACAAGAAGTTTTGCTCGAAGTTTTCCATCAGATACTATAGCTACAGCCTTTGGAGCATTCTCCTTCTGTGATACTACTTCCTCAGTTTCCTCAATAATACACTCCAAATTGAACTTCATTTTAGGTGCTATCTCAGCAAAGTCGATAATAAGAGGAAGTTTGAATTCCTCCTCTACAGTAGTTACCTCGGGTACCGTGGTCAATGGGAAGTCTTGGGGATTAATTTCAATGGAGCCGTCTCGTGAAATATGAATTTCTGGACCTTGCAGTCCTTCCTTAACTCGGCCGACCACTTTTACAGGAGTATTCTCAGATATAGAGGAAAGATAGTCGATAAGTTCCTCGTTCCACACTATAACACGTACTCTTCCAGTATCATCTGCA
>JAHKLH010000182.1 GCA_029856635.1 Candidatus Njordarchaeota archaeon | reverse complement strand
ATTATGTTGGTATCTCAAGAGATTCGCGATATTTAATAATTTCTATAGCAAGCTCAATCATGGAGCCAGAGCGTCCACGAGCACCCAAGAATGATTTCAATTCATTTTCACTTGAAAATTTTCTTTCCTCACTTTCTTTGATAGCATCGCCAATGACACTTACCAATTTAAGAAGAGAATCTCTCAAATATGCGCTTGGGCCCCATAAGGTGGTGGATGAGAAAGATTTTTTAATGAGATTTTCTAAATAAACAAGACCCTTATATTTCATATTTTTCTCCACAGAAATTATGGCTATACGCCATCCAGGAAGAGATTGCCATTTTTTCTCATACTCATCGCGACACAATACTTTAAACCTAGGGACACTGTATTTTATTCTCTTGTCATACATCGCGGCTAAGAGTGAAGCTATAACTGGTCCACTAGGATTAAGAAACTCCGATAGAACTTGTTTTTCAGTCTCATTTTCAACAATAAAGGCAACGCTTCTCAAAGGTTCGATTAGGATTATATAAATTACGTATGCTGCACCTCTAATTCCAAATGTTGTTGCAAGTTTTACAAGCGGGTCCATTAACATTTACCATATTTATTCAAATATAAATAGGATTTATTCAAAATATAAATAGGATAGTAATTAAAATGAAAAGAATTAATACATTCATTGTATATAAAAAATCTCTACTCATTGTAACCTCCTTTAGCTCGCAATCTCAACTCTATAGTTTATTTAGTAAATGATTTTAGGCCAATTAAGGTCTTGTTTTGTCTAGTGCAAAGCATAGTAGTTTCAAGGTTAATCATAACTAAACAGAGATGAATTCTAGTGTATAATGAAGTCATAAAGAGCAAGTGTTTTTTAAAGCAAAATACTTTTTCTGACCCATTTTTATTATCTTTTGCACTAAAAATTAACTTCAATCGTAAATTTAAGACTTAATTGAAATTTCATGAGCAAGAAAGTAAACGAAATTGAATTGTAAAGACAGTTAGAAGAAATTTTAATATTAAAATGCCAATAAAAATGTAAGAAGCAAAGAAAAAATAATTAGTGAGATTATAACTGTTAAAAATCCTGATAATTTTCTTTGAGAATAATTCTCTAAATCTTTCTTGTAAAGGTGATTTAACATTATACTAATGTAGTACTTAAGTAAACAGGGGACTCCGAAATGTATGCAATAATTGGTACCGCTGGAATAATTAGCATTAAAACGATATATGTTATGATATAAGCGAACGATGCTTGTAGTGTTTTTCGAAACATCGCGAACTCTTATTCTTTTTAAGTACACAATGGGGAAAACAATCACAGGATAAGCAAAAAATATAAGTAGCTCAAAAATAATTAGTGCTATTGGACTTAAATACATTGTGGAATCCCAAAAACTAAAACTTTAAAAGTATGCAAGAAATAATTATTGGAATTCTGCTAACTCTTAGACAATGAGTGTGATAAAAATTGATGAGGGGAAAATATTAAAAGGAGAATTAATTGTACTAATTCTATTTATTCTCATAATCTCGTTAGGTATACTAACAGCAAAAAATATCCTATCAGACAAGCTTGAATTATACCTGAAATTCTCAAAGAGAGATAGCACACCTTTATCAAATGCATATGTAGAAATTAAGAATTGTAACTCTGAATCGTCCATCAAAACGTATAATACTTGGAAAAGCAGACTGGTGAGGAAAGTTTCGAATAGTACTAGATAAAAATGAAATCTTAAAAGAATGGAAAGACGCTCTTGGCTATTCTTTTGCGCTTCATAAGTTTCTCTGATTTCATAATTTGTTTAATCATTAAATTTAATGCAACTTTAGTGATTTCTAAAGTTGCACACGACGATCGCACGATCCATTTCTCAAATTAGTAATCAAATAAAACAAAAAATTCTTCAGATGAAGGTGTGCAAAAGAGTCGCCAAGAGCGAATTCAAAATTATGATGGTTTTCTGAGAAATTTTTAACTTTTTCTTTTTAGGTATAAGCATAGGTCTTCAAAATGGAATTGCCTAAGAAATTTGCGGGAGAATTTAAGAATCTACCCCCAACCAAGAAGCTTTATTACGAGAACGCCTACCTCAAAGAATTTGACTCGGAAGTAATTAAGAAGATAGAGACAAATGGAAAAATACTCCTAGTCCTTAAAAGCACGGCTTTCTTTGGCGAGAGTGGGGGACAGGAAGGCGATACGGGAATAATAAGAGGACCTAATGGTGTTTTCAGAGTTGTTGATACTCAATTATTTGATGAAAAAATAGTAGTGCATATCTGCGAACGCGAGGAAGGTGATATAAAAGAAGGAGACATTATTCACGGAATAATTGATTGGGATCGAAGATACATTCTCATGAGACACCACACAGCATCACATTTAATATTTTCTGCTGCTAGAGAGGTTCTTGGCGTTAAGAGACTAATTTACAAGGGCGTGCATATTGGGGTAACCGAATCAAGAATTGACATAAATTATGATGAACCAATAACACCAGAGCAAGTTTTTCAAATTGAAGAATTAGCAAATAAAGTCTGCTTTGAAAACAGACCAGTAAGAATCTTCTACATGCAAAGAGAAGAAGCAGAACAAAAATACGGGGATAAATTGGGGGTCACAGAGGTAACGCCAACAGGAATTGTAAGAGTCGTTGAAGTTGAGGGATGGGATGTTGCTTTATGTAGCGGATTGCATGTGAAAAGCACATCTGAAATAGGACTAGTAAAAATAATTGAGAGATACAAATTGAAGAAGGGAGTTCAAAGAATTCGTTTTGTTGCAGGCCCCTTAGCTTACAAGAAGTACAGGGAAATTATACTGAAAGCATCAAATGTAGCACGATTATTGAAAACATCAATTGATGAACTTTATGTAAGAGTAAATGATCTACTTCGAGAAATTAACAAACTCAAGAATGAAGTCAAGAAACTTAAAAGAAGAATTATCGCTTACGAATCAGAAAAACTTTTAGAAGAATCAGAAAAAGTAGGACCAATAAGAATTGCTGCAAAGGAGATACCAGATATGGACTTAAGGTCGCTTAGAGATTTAGCACTTCGAATTACACGAAAGAACCCAGATGTAGTACTTATACTTGGAAGCTCAAACCAAAAAGCATGTTTAGTAGCAGTAGCTGGAAAGAATGCAGTTAAAGTTGGAGTTGGACTTAACAAGTATCTTGAGGAATTAAAGGATCTTCTGCGTGCAAAGGGAGGAGGTTCGCCAGCCATGCTCCAGTTAGTTGGAGAACTTCCAAGTAAAGTAGGAGAGGCAGTAAAATTACTCAAGGAGCAAGTAATTAAAGCAATACAAGGAACATAATTTTCTCTAACTAAAATAAGAAATATTGTTAATCGCACACTTTTGATATCTAATTGTTCAGAAAAATTCATGGTTTCGTAAATGCGAAATATGCATTAGTATTCGTACAAATACTAATCATTCATTATTTGTTAACGGATAAATTAGATGGGGCATTAGATTTATTAATACATTTATCAAGGAATTAGGGAAAAAGATTCCTGATGTGCCAATAGAATATCGTTTTATAACATAGAGTCTTTAAAATTAATCCATTATTGGAATGCAGGGATTGGTAAAACATGTTAACTTAATTAGATCTTTGAAAAAATTTAGACATCATGACTCAAGAATATACTCATTTTGTAAGGATTATTGATAGCAAGAAAGTTAATATGATTCGAAGTGTAAATTCATAAGCAATATTTGATGAGCTTTTTGTTGATGTAATAATTGCCTATCTGCTTATTGTTAAAGAAAAAATTTGAGAAATTTGATGGCATCATAATTAAT
>JAHKLH010000181.1 GCA_029856635.1 Candidatus Njordarchaeota archaeon | reverse complement strand
TATATGATTAATTTCTCGCCACAGTTATTCAAATATGAAAAGCTTAAAGATATCTTCAAAGATCCGGAAAATTTGATCAATTGCTTAATTAAGTCTCCAGAGAAAGTTGAAATAAATGGACGCATTGCATGGAAATACACTTGGCGAATTAATAACACTATAGTAGAAGCAGTATTTGATAACGATTCAAGAAGTCTCCTTAGTCTAAAACTAGGTGATGATTACATTGAGGTAATTCCACCAAGAAAGAAGAAGTATTTGAAAGGAGAAGAATTAAAATGCATCGTGATGTCTTCAAGACCAAGGGCTTTGAGTCTTGAGGATAAAGTGATATTATTGAAACCAGGAAAGAATGAGATTAAAATTAAAGCGAAAAAAGATGTGTCTTTGAGAATTGATGAATACAAGTTTGGATTTAAACTTGATGTCTACGATCCGATTGAAATCAAAATATTGCCTGAGCATATTATTTCACCAGCAAAGATAGATATAATCATCACAAATAACAAGGATGATAAAGTCAGTGGTGAACTCAAGATAGTTCCAGTAGGTGATTTAAGAGTTGAACCTAGCGGCTTTCATGTTGAAATTCCTCCGAAGAAGTATTGCATTAAAAGTGTATGGGTCGAGGGTGAAGGAAAAATAAAAGTGATATTTGGTGAAACAGATAAGGAAGTCTATGTTTTTGAAAGAAGTGTAGTTAAAATTGAGGGAGATAAGATTATTTCTGCATATTGGACTATTAGCAATGAAGAAATAAAACATGCAGAAATTCAGAACTTAGGAATATGGTATGAGATGCGTCTAGGAAACGAAGAGATAAAATTAAAACTTGATGCAAGAGAAAGAGTTTTCATTGGAAAAACCAAGCGTGCATTAATCAGAGTAATTCCCCATATAAACGGTAATGTCTTAATGCTTGAAATCCAACTTTATGCAACTCGAGACTTTTCCGAAATTTTGCACCTATATCACTGGATTGATATTACGGGAGAGAGTTATTTCATTCTTCCAGTAAACAAAGAATTTGCAGTTAAAGAAAGGATGCTGTATCCAGCGTTTCCCAAAGCATACAGTATCGTTCGCAAAAAGCTACCTATACCTATAGTTGGCTTTGAATTCAATGATATGCGATTATTAATCAAATATGATCACGATGGATTATATACTTTTTCATGGTCACCGTATTCATTTCGCATCGATTTTCCAATAAATCTTCGAAGAGGAAAGAGGATTATTAAACGACTTTCATATCGAATTGCTCCAGTTACTAGAGAATTTTTTGGACGAAAAATTGTTAAGGCAATAGAAACTTACACAGAAGATAGAAATCTAGCAATCAGAAACAACTGGGTAACGGATATTACATTAAGGATCAAGATACTAAATAATGAGTTTCAATACAAATTAAAGAGTCAAGAGACAATTAAAATACCAATGAATCTCCGAGGATTGAGGATACTAAATATCACACTAGACATTGATGGCTTAACTGAAGAAAGAAACATTTTATGCATATCTCCCATTAATGCAAAATGGCACGAAAAAACGCTAAAATTTAAAGACATCGAGCTGAATGCTGACGAACGCGGAGGCTCGCTAAAGAGCTTGAAGTTTGGAAACAAAGAATTATTAGCATGGTGGGATGAACCTAAACGAACTCCATTACATATTCCACTTACTCATGGAGGATTTGCAATTCTTATTAAAATTGATGGAAAAGAGGAGAATGTTCATACCAAAAAATGGGAATACCTTGGAAATGGCGAATTTCAAACAAAAATAGATGGTGTTTTGGTTTCAAGAAAGTTTAAAGTGCTTGATGAAAACACGATTATGGAAGAAATTCAAGCAACTAATGAGACTAATACAATTAGAAGAGTTAGTATGCGACATTTCATAATATTCGATGAGAAAATTGAACATGCTAGGAAAAATTCATTATCACTACATGATGAGAATGTATTCTACATCGAAGATAAAAAACTTGTAATCGCTAGAGTGAAAGGAGAAGAACTTGGTGTTTTTCTGAATGCGTCCAACAATCAAAGAATTAGCATCACACAATTAATCAAATTCAATGGATGTGTTTATTCAAGATGGACATGGACTATAAAACCTGGAGAAAGCAAAATAGCCCATGTTTTCTTATCAAGAAACACAAAAATGCTCAAGGAAGTTAAAGAATTTGTGTGACGCTTACGATGCATCATAATTACATTAAAATTCACATTTTAGTTTACTACTTTAGTCACTCAGAGGTGCACGGCCTCGTCATTGCCCGAGCTCTGAGTTCTTAACTCCTCATCATCATTATTAAAAATCTTGGTTGAGCAATTTAATGTTTATAAGAAGTGTCCATTCTGTTGACACAAATTGATGCAAAACTAAATTTTCTCACTTATCGTCAATTAGATCATTTGAATAACTATTAATTGATAAAATTATACAATTTTTCATGAAATCTTTTTACATTTCCCCAGAATTGTTTTCCTTCAGAATTTGCGAGATCTGCGAGTTCGTCCATGAGTTTCTCATACTCACCTCGGGTGATTCTACCGCATGCAAATAGTTTATGTATTTGTTTGTGAAGATCTTTTAATACTTCCGCTTCTGTAGTAACCCTTGGTGATTTAAGAATTCTCTCAATTTCTCTTCCAATCTCTTTTGCTTTTTTCACAAATTGCTCTCCAGCACAATTCGCTAATGCACTAAGATCTTCCATGATTTGGTCATATTTTTCATCATCAATGATGCCAAGTTCATGTAACTTTGTAACGAGTTTATGAAGCATTGCAATGTTTCTTGCATCAATTACACTATATAATAATCCAGTCTCAATTAGAATTGTTTCTATAATCTTCGTCGTATCCATTCAAAGACCCAAAGAATTAGACCAATAATTGCAGATAAAAATTTTCACAATTATTAGCACAAAAATATTTAAAAAATTCCTAGAATCCTTTATCTGCAATCAGCTTAAATAGATCCACCAACCTAGAAACATATCCCCATTCATTATCATACCACGCAAGCACTTGCGTCATTCTTTTGTCTAAAATTGAGGTCAAAAGGCCGTCAATTAACGCACTATAAGGTATTCCTATAATATCTTGTGACACTATTGGATCTTCTGTATAACCTAGGATTCCTTTTAATTCGCCCTCTGCTGCGCGCTTGAATGCTTCGTTTACTTCTTCTCTTGTTACCTCTTTTTCTAACTCTGCTACGAGATTCACAATGGAACCTGTTGCAACGGGGACTCTTAATGCCAAACCCCATATTCTTCCCTTTAGTTCTGGAATTACCTCGGCAACGGCTTTTTGTGCTCCTGATGTTGTTGGAATTATTGAAATTAAAGCGGATCGGCCTCTTCTAAAGTCCTTCCTATGAATTGCATCATGTGTTCTTTGATCTAGTGTCACAGCATGAATTGTATCAAAGAATCCGCGTTTAATTCCAAATGCATCATGAAGAGCTTTACATGTTACAGCGAGACAGTTTGTTGTACATGAAGCCATTGACAGTATATTGTGTTTTTTAGGATCGTAAAGATGGTGATTCACGCCAATAACGATTGTAATATCTGGATTCTTTGCTGGTGCCGAAATTACAACCTTCTTAGCTCCTGCTTTAAGGTGTTTTGCAGCTTTTTCTCTTTCTCTGAAAACTCCGGTTGATTCTAATACAACATCAACGCCTAAATCTTTCCATGGTAGCTTTGCTGGATCTGGTTCTCTTAGTACGATTAACTCTTTGTCGTCAACTATGATCTTATTACCACTTACTTTGATGTCTGATTCTAGGCGTCCATAGACGCTATCATATTTA
>JAHKLH010000180.1 GCA_029856635.1 Candidatus Njordarchaeota archaeon | reverse complement strand
TCTTTATAGAAAATGCATACCTCGGAAGTGGAATTTCGATTAACCATGAAGCAATTGATGAGAATACTGTTTATGCTGAAATTGGTCCAGACTATTTCCTTTGTATTACAAAGTCATACATTACTAATGAATCGCGTCGAAAAATTCACAAAAAAATGAAAGAACTTTGGAAAAAACTTAGTTTTTATGCACTTGCTGCACCCTATGCTAAAAAACCTCCACCAGCAGAAATTAAAGCACTTTGTGGTGAGAAATTGCAAGATATAATAGATATGATACGACGATTCCCACCGCGCATTGAAGTACAAGTTGTTTCAGGAGATATTTATAAGAACTTGCTAGTTGGAATTGTTGGACAAAGCGGAAAAGATATCGGAATTGGAATCCTCGAGAAAATAGATTGGGTAAATAAAACTATTGAAATTAATTCTGCACTTTTACGAGATGAAAAAGTAATCGGAATAAAACTAGGCTGGATAAAATTGGATTCATCATTTTCCGAGATGGGAGAGAGACCAATTGGTCTAGGCTAGTCTCGACTACTTCAAAAGACACCATATTTACCTTTTAAATAAACGAACCGAACAGGTTCAAGGTGTTCAATTTTTATTTCATTTGACTTGCTAATTTTTTGTACTTTAATTAGCACCTGCCAATCTGATCCCACTTCAAGAGGCATTAGGAGGATTCCACCTACTTTTAGTTGTCTTATCCATGGCGGTGGAATCTTTGCACCAGCAGCAGTTACGATAATCACATCAAATTTTCTGTCCTTTTCGGGCCATCCAAGGGTTGCATCTCCTAATCTAACGTCTACGAATCTGGAATAACAAAGTCTTTCAAGATTATCTTTTCCAAATTCGTAAAGTCTTGGGGATATTTCCATAGTGCATACTGGTTTTCTCTCGTATTTTTTTGTTTTATTGCAAACAAGTTCAGCAATGAGAGCCGCTTGATAACCACTCCCTGTTCCCACCTCAAAAACTTCCATACCTTCACGCAAGTTTGCATATTCGCAAAAAAGAAGACACATGGAGGGAGCACTAATCGTTGCATCCTCAAAAAGAGGAAGAGGAGAATCCACATAAGCATACCGCACATATTCTGGTCGTACAAATTCTTCTCGAGGAACTCTAAGAAAAGCTTTAATTACACGTTCTGAAACTAAGTTTATCGAGCGAAAGAATTCTGCAAGTTTAGTTTTTTCTTTTGCAAGTTTCTCTCGAAGATCCTTAGGAACACGATATTTCGGACAAGACATTCTTATTCAGCAAGAATTAGCCTTCTCTCTCAATTCTACTTAGTCCAACTTCTTTGAGATATTTTTCTATTTCTTCTGGTTTAAGTCTTCTGCCTCCTTCCTTTGTAATCACTACACAATCTATTCCGTCACCAGTAGCAGCATCTCTCCTAATCGCACTAGCGATTGCTCTGATTGCGAGTTTTATTGCTTCTTCCTCGGTCATTTCCTTGTTGTAATATGTTTCTAGAATAGAATATGCAATCGGAGATCCACTTCCACTTGAGAAAAATCCAATTCTTGCCTCATTAACAGATCCTGTATGGTCAAGGAAATACAAATGTGGACCACATCTGTCATATCCTGCAATTAAGAAGTGGGAAATAAATGGCAGCAACTGCTTGAAATATGAGTGCATAACTAAGGATAAAAGGGACGCTGCTTCTTTAACAAGCGGTTCTCTCTCTATGACTATATATCTCTGCTTTAGGTGTTGTCGCAACCATCGCGCAAGTATTTGACAATCAGCAACCAAACCGCTAATAGTGATGTAAATTCGCGGAGTAATTTCAATAATTTTTTTAGCTCGTTTTGAGGATATTACATATTCTGCCGAAGCACGTTTATCGGCTGCAAGGATAACACCATCCTTAAATACGATTCCAACGGTTGTTGTTCCTGTAATCAAAGGACTTATTTTTTTGTAGTTATCATTTACATGCATTTAATTACACCTATTCATAATTTAAAATCCCAATAAGATTTATATGCGTGAAACTAATTAAGTACTCGAATT
Source organism: Candidatus Njordarchaeota archaeon (assembly GCA_029856635.1). Classification (GTDB taxonomy): domain Archaea; phylum Asgardarchaeota; class Njordarchaeia; order Njordarchaeales; family JAHKLH01; genus JAHKLH01. The sequence goes on along the minus strand of JAHKLH010000180.1, from coordinate 1,801 downwards.
CTCGAATCTGTTTAAAATTCTTGTTTTCTACTTACCATTGGTCGAAAACCATACTCTTTCTCAAGGGTTAAAAAGAGCAACCTACGCAATGATAAGGTCTTCCAAACTTTTTCGTGATCCCATCGTTCACCTACTTCGGGAAGCTTTAGCCGCACTTCGTAAAGTACGCGAAGTCTATGGCCTTTTCGTATTAGAATAAGCTTATCTGCTAATTCTATGAGTGCAAACCATCGATATGGAAGCATTAATCGGGGATTTTCTTCAACTTCCAGAATCAATGTACCTATGGTTGAAATTAGGAAAAGAAGTGTGATTAATTTACCAAAAAGGAAAATATCTTCTTCTGATCTGAATGGTTGTAGGAGTATTTCTGGGGAAAGAATATCTGTGCACACGAGTGGTCTTTCTGCTTTTGCTCCTTCCAAAATAATATTAATAATACTCTCAATATATGCGCTTAATGGTTTAAATCTTTCTATAAGCTTTACCGTTGCATTTTTTCTTTCATATCCATATTTCTCTAGAATGTTAGAGATTATCGGCTCATTTTCACGATAGAAAAGAAGAAAAGATGGTTTTTCATACATAATTGCTAGTTGAGTTAGGAGAGTTGTTTTACCGCTTCCTCTAGTACCATATAAGATGATGAATGCTTTTTCTCCTAAGTTAAACACTTTGAATAATGCTTCTTTCAAGATTTTCATTTTGATCATTAAAGAAGTCTTATAACTTCCCCGTTTATTGGAGCACACGTAATGAATCCATCACCAGCTAGAATTTTCGCAAACGTTTGTGCACGTTGTTGATCGCCATGAACAACAATTATTCTCTTTGGTCTTGGTTGAATTGAGTGTACGAATTTTCTTAATTCTGGAAATGGACTATGTCCAGAGAATCCCCTTAGCATGAAGACTTGAAGATCTATTGGATACTGCCTTGGTCTACCTGCTTCAAATACTGTAATTGCCTTTGCACCATGCAAAACAGCATATCCTGGAGTTCCTGGTACTTGGTACGATACGAAAATCAACGCGTTATTTTTATCGCCTCCTATGTGTTTTAGGAATTCAATAACAGGACCTCCCTCTAACATACCGCTTGTAGCAACAATTATCGCTGGGGCTCTACTCTCACATATTTCTTCTATTTCTGATTCATCATGAATATAATGAAATGCTGGAGCTTTGAAGGGATTATATCCTTGAAGAATCCTCCGATACAGTCTGGAGTCAAGCCACTCAGGAAAAGTCATGTATATTGCATTCACATGTTCAATCATACCCGCAATATATACATCGATTTCTGGTAATAGCTTCTTTTCGTACATGTAACGATATAACGTGACTAAAATTTCTTGTGCACGGCCTACTGCCAGTACTGGTATTATAACCTTGCCGTTATTATTGATCGTATTCTTAATAATTTGAATGAGTTTTGCCTCATCCTGTTTACGTGGTGGATGAACATCCCTTGGTGAACCATATGTAGATTCAACTATTAAACATTCAACGCGAGGAAATACTGTTTCAGCAGGTTGTAAAGTATACGTTTGTGAATACCTTATATCGCTAGCAATAACTATGTTATATAATCCCTCAGCGATGTGAATATGCACAATAGCACTACCTAGGATATGACCTGCATTATAAAACGTAAGCCTAACATCTGGAGCAATGTCATTAACTTCATGATACGGAATAGTTATTGTTCTTACAAGCATTCGATCTATGTCCGCATAACTAAATGGTGATATTGCAGCAGATGCTTCAGCAATTTTAATATAATCTCGAAGTAACAGGGT
>JAHKLH010000018.1 GCA_029856635.1 Candidatus Njordarchaeota archaeon | reverse complement strand
TTTACTTGGATTCGTGCTTATGATTCCTTACGTAGTGGTTGGGTCTCTTTTATTTGAAATAGAATCATCTTCTATCGTGATTAACATAATAATTTCTAGTCCTTTTTATTTTGCTGCAACCATTGTATTTTATTCTTTTCTAGCAGAAAAATACATTTTTCTTTAAAAACGATTTTTTTAAGCTAATCTTCTCCTAAATAATAAATGAAAGAAAAAGGATGTGGATATAAGTGATCGTACTTATCTTGTTCACGTTTTTTTACAAAGAATTGTAATATCCGTCTAACGTTCAAAAGATAATAAGTAAACATAGTAGGAACGCGACACAAAACAATAACTCTTTTTCTTTTCTCGTATGGTAGAATCTTAAAAAAGAACTGATTATACACATCTAAAACGCGATGCATTGCTTCAAACATTTTTTTTCTCAACTCATCTTCTCCGGCAGGACTAATTTTTGGAAATTTATATTCCACTATCTCTACTTCATCCAGACACCCTCCAGACATCTCATCAAGTATTTGTTTTTCAAACTCTCGATTATGCCCAATAAGCCATAACACAAGCTTTACTGGAATAACAGGAGGAAGTGGATGATATTCAGGTAACAATCTAGGAGTCCAATATGGTTTCCAGTTAGGTGGAAGCCTAGAAAGTTCCTTGCATATAAATGAATCTAATGTATCTAGCTCTTCAGGATTCCTGGGTCGGTCTAAAATATACTTAAGATTGCCATGTTCATCAACAGTAAGCTCCAAATTGAAGTTTTCATAAGGCTCGTCCATTTTAAAGAGAAATTAATTTCCAAATATAAAAATCTTTCGATGTTTCACTACTTTTTAATAACAAAAATAAAAAAGTTTATAAATAAAGAATCCTAATTTTAAAATGTAGAGGAAAAATTAAACACAAAATGAAACTGCTCGCTGTTTCGGATATTCATTATAACTTTCCTGGTAGGAAAGAAAAAATCAAAAAGCTAGCGGATTACGTAAATGATTCTGATGCTAAATACTTTATCATAGCAGGCGATGTAGGTGTTGATTATCATGAAATACAAGAATGTCTAAGTTTATTTCAAAATTTCAAAGGAGGAAAAATTGCAGTTCTAGGAAACCATGACCTTTGGTCAACCGAAGAAGATTTTTGGACAAAACGAGAGAATTTATTTGATCTATATAAAAAGTGCGGCTTTATCCTATTAGATAGAAAACCTTTTGTTGAACAGGAAATTGCTTTTGTAGGTAATATTGGATGGTATGATTACTCGTTTTTTGATCCGAGTTATCTTTACCCAGAAAGTTACGTTCGTATATTTAAAACCCATGAATGGAAAAAAGTTAAAGAACTTTCACTAGAAGATTGGCTGGATCTTTTGCAAAGGAAGACTATGTGGTCCACAACAGGATATATTCAATGGAATGACGTGAATTTCATTAAGAAGAACATATCAGATGAAGAACTTACAGATAGAATGGTTGATTTATTTGCACAACATCTAAAGTCATTGCCCACGAATGTAAAATATGTGATTGCAGTAATCCATCATATTCCATTTGAAGAATTGATCGAGCGTAGGGAATATGATAACTGCTGGTCATTTGGGAATGCGTTTGTAGGAAGTAAAAAATTTGGAGACCTCATAAAACAAGACAAACGTATAAGAATAGTTATATGTGGTCATCAGCACATTCCACGCCAAGCTGTAATTGAACGGAATAAGAAGGAAAGAATATTGTGTTACGAAGCGTCATTCAACGAAAATTCTCCATGTGAAATATACCTAAACTTCTGATGAGGCATAACCTATAATAAACTCTCCAATAATTGTTGTTGAAGCAGATTCACTTTCTAACAAATCTAACAAGGTTCTTAGTTCAAAAAGCATGAGATCGCACTCTAAGATTAGGCTACTATAAAATTCTGCAAATTCCATGTCACCACGGAGAATACTTTTTATATGCTCTCCAACAAATTTCCTTCTAAGTTCTAATAGTCGAAGCAAAGAAATCTCTGTATTTTCACGTATGATATGCGACTGAACTGCTAAACCTGTCGTCTGAGTTTGTTCATAATCTTGTTTTAACATTTCTAACCAATTTTCTCTGTACAGTTTTTTGTAAGAATCTATTTCGATCTCAATTTGAGAAATAAGTTCATTTTTTCCACGCAAATCTAAAGAAGGATTATTATACGACTCTATCTGTTGTCTGAAGAGCTTTAAAAGTACCTCGCATTCCTGTTCAGTCAATCTTAATTTCATTGTTCTTCTACTCAATAAATCTTTGAGATCCTTGCCGCTTAAAATAACCGGAATTTGCTCTATTGCTAAGAAATCATTTTTATATCTTTTTAAGTTTTTTAAACCATTATTCCAGTCACCACGTGCCAATGCATCCAAATCGTACCCGGCGTTTTCAAGCGCATTAGAAAATTCTGGAAAATATTCTTTCAAAAATTTCAAAGCCCTTATCCTTTCGTTTGGTGAAAGCACTTTAAACAATTTAAGAAGATGTTTTTCCAAGTTAAACTGAGCGTTATACATTCCCTCTGAATCGGCATTTAATTTCTCAGATATTTCTTTTGCCACTTCCTGAAGTTTTCTAAGCGTTTCTATAGCATATTTGCAATCGAAAGCTATCAAAAATCTAACAAAACGTAAAATTTGGTCTATTTCAACGGCCCCTTCACTTAATCTTAATTTCTTTTCCATAACATCGTTTAATAGTTCTTTAATGTTTTCTCCTTCGATCAATGGTTTTAATTTCCCATCAGAACATATAGCAATTCTATTGATTGTAAACCCTGCAAAAGGTGCAAATCCGCGCATGCCCCTAATATTGTCAATTATCCCGCGTGCATTTAAATCATCTATACCCAAAGCAACATCTTTAAAAAGTTCCTTTAGTTTTTCTCGTAATTCTTCGTATGCTTCATATCTGGGATCCAATATATCATCAATTTTGGGAAAGATTCCTAAATCAACATCACTGGTGATGACAACAGGGTCTTTTCCAAACAACATTCTTCTTGCAGTACCTCCAAGGAATCTTAATTCAAATCCATACTTCCGTGCTAAGAGAAAAGCCTTTACTATTTTCTCATTTACTGTTACAGGTACTTTTAAACCCTCTTCTGTCTCAAAAATGATTGTCGCAGTTGGTCTATTTTTGAAATAATCTTCAATATAATCTTCTCCTCGTTCAATTAATTGTTTGATTGATTGAGGAGTTTCTTCCACAAGCACAATACGTAAGCGTAAGTCTTTTGAGATTTTATGTTTCTTAGCAAACTCATCAAGTGCTTTTTTAAGATTCTCTGAAAGGTGTTCTGTTCGCATAACCCCAAATAATCTGGTGATGAAATCAAGAAAATTCCTCCAAGTAAACCCTTCTTCGGCTTCTACGAATTTTTTAGTGAGGAGTTCTTCAACGCGTAAAGCAATATCTTCTCGGTTACGTATTCTAGGGGTTTTGCGGAATGTGTTCAAATATTCATCCCAAAGCGTGTAAATGTAAACACCCCCGGAGGGATCTGGATATTCGAGGATGACTTTTTTAATCTCTCCAATGAGTTTTACGAAATCTTTTTTGACTAATGGCATAGTAAATCTTCCCGAGATCATTCTATCCAACGCTTCGCCAAGATCGGATGTACCAAATTCTCTTCTAATCGTATCTTCTCCAAGAATCTCATTTCCGAGTTCAGTAAGAATTTTCTTAACATTCTCTTTAATGCCTGGGCGATCATATACATCGGCAATAATTAATTTAGCTAAAAGGAGGAAAATCCGATTGCGGCCAGCACCAAACTTTGAAAGTTCTTCTTCAAATTTTTTCTTTATTGATTCAAAATTTTTATTAAATTGTCGTTCGTAAGTAAGATGCGAATATTTCACAATAAAAGCTACAGCACTGACAACCTCTTCAGGCAAATAATTAGAAAGATAATATTTTGCAATTTCTGCTCCAACTAATGGATGAAGATCCAAAAATTCCTTTTTTTCATAAATTTCCCGAATTTTGCTTTCTAAATCTGGGAAGTATTTTCTAATATATTCAATCCATCGTTCATTAAAGTTTATTCGTGGATTAACATCTTTTTCTGTCCAAAATAGTTTTCCAAAATCATGGAACAATGCAGCAAGATATAAAGTAACTTTGTTAATTTCTGATACGAAAGGAAATTTTTGTATTGTATCTAGCACTTCCCTCGTATGCTTGCTGTATTCTGAAACTACAAATAAATCGAGCAAAGCTTCTAATTTTTTAGGTACAAAGAAATCTCTTTCTATCGCTTCTAAAAGAGAACCATATTTAGAACTTAAGATTCTGTTCAAATGATTTACAAGGAAATCTGCTGCTTCTTTAGATATTACTGTGTAACCTTCTTCAGTCGCCATTTTAATATCCTCTTCAGATAAGGCCTCTGCTACAGCCACAAGTGAGAGTGGCCTCATAAACTCACCTTCTTCAAGCTTTAAATAAGCCCAATCTACTACTTTTTCGAGTAAAGAAAGAATTCTTAAACCAAAAGGAAAAGCATATTTTCCATATTCCCAAAGTATCTCCTTAACGCTTACAAAAATACCAGTTCCTGCATATGCGCGTGAACTCATAATCCCTTTTTTGATAATACTCCTAAATGCGTCTAAATTTGTTGCGTGATAAAATATAGGTAAATCAACCACCTTGCCATCTACGAGCTGATTTAAAAACCATTCAGCAAATCTCAAATATTCCTCATTTTTTGTCATTCTATATTTTTCCAACAAAGGATTGATAACATGAACAAGTGTTACAAGAGTATTATGTTCTTTATTTCTTGAAAAACTATAAATCCATTCTTCGATATTCTTAATGTCTTCTTCAATTTTAGCAAGCCTGTTTATTAGTTCTTCATTTAAGCCTTTTATACTTTCAAGAATGAAACTGGGTTCGGTACCACGATTCAATTCAGCAAGTATATTTTTATAAACATCAATCAGTTGTTGTAATGAAAGCATACTATAAGGGATACCTCCTGCAGCTAAAAGCTTCTCACGGAAAGAAGCGTCTTCCAAGGCCGCTTTAATACTTCTACCTTCAAGCCATTTTTCTAATAAACGCGGAGGAACTTGAAGCGCAGAAAATACCAATGGTTCTAATAGTATTTTTGATCTAACATAGCTTTCAAGATCAAAACCTAGCTCTTCTTTGAAACGTTTGCCTATTTCTAAAGCTTCTTCGTAATTCCCACTTTTTATAGCATTATTCACCATTTCATGCGCTCTGTCGCGTACGGTCCATTCTACCCAGTTTTCTAATCCGGCTTTTAGAAGTTTCCAGTATTTTGGATAAGCCAACTTCCACACTCTAGAACGTGCTTCTATTATGTTGAGGATCTTTTCTCGTGTTTTAATCAAATCTCCATTATTTTTAGCTAAAATACGATTAAAATCGTTCATTACGCTTAAGATCTCATATTTCAGAGCTCGCTCTTCTTCTATTTTTTCCAGCTCCGATTCTAAGCGCATCCAATCATTATATCTAGCAAATAATTCTTGATCTATTGTTTTTGCAGAAGGGATCACTCTAAGTAATGTAACATCATCTTCTAGCACGTAACCTAGGCTTTTTAGTTTTTCGTATGCGCTTGAAGGTCCATTTAGAATTAATTCTTTAATAATCGCTTGTAGGTGGGCTGGATTGTCTTGCAATTGTGTGTTTGTCTCTTTGTGAATTGCTTCAAGTACTCCATCAGAAACAAGAGCAACCGGGCTACTCGCCACCACGGTCTCACCTTCAATTTTTAAAGGAATTGGCATTAAAGCGGCACCGATCTCTTTTCTTCCTCGCGCCATCGATTCTTTTATATTACCTTCATTATCGCATATGAAAATTCCTCCCTCGCCTAAAGATCGAATATGTATCTTTCCAGCAGTGTCTTTGAACACAATAGTCATAGTCAGAAGCCTAAATTCTTTACCATATCTTTCAAATAAAGCTTTAAGTTGTTTTATAGACTCGGGACTTCTTAAAAACTTCACAACGCCATCCAGTCCTTCATATTCGAATATCTCTTTGAGTTTTTCTTCATTCGCTCTGATAAATTCTTCAACAGCCAATCTTCCCGGGTTTGCTTCTTCACCATGACCCATAACATCGCCTTTTATGATAAGTTCTCCTTGTGGCAAATAGATGGTTTTTATAAAATCGCCTCTTTCTCCGCCTTTACCAACACCTACAACCATTCCTTCTGATATCTGAAGCGATTCCGGAATACTAAGCCATTTTTCAAGCTGCTCTTGAAGAAAAGCTACATTTTGAAATGCTTTTATTTTGTTGTCAAGATACTCGGTAATGAAATTGTCAATATCCTGCTCAGAAAGTCCTTCTTTAAAATCTTCGGAGAGCCTCTCTTTGAGTTTTGCTTTCATTTGTTGTAAAATCGCTTCTGCCTCCTTTTCCAATTTGGTTGCTTCTTCAGACGTAAGTGCAGTTTCCAGCCCGTGTTGTAGTTTGATATATTCTTCTAATTCTGTATGAAGATTTACCTCGTTTAAAAGCTTGATTTGGCTCAGAATTAGAGACTTTGGTTTTGCCACCAACACACCATATAAACACTCTAATATATCAGGCAAATCTCCAGTTAAGGCCGTAATTATTGGATTATTATAAATAAGCTCTTCTAAACCAATCTCTGACTTAAGGTAAGCAACTACCTCTGCAGCACGCTTTCCTATAAATCTTGCTAACGAATTCCTCAACCAAGTTTCAAAATTTTGTGAAATCTCGTATGGCGTAGTCGCTATTTTAAGGACAGGTCTAAGAACCCGCCCAGAAAATAAAAGAAACTTACCCAAACCTCTTAATATAACACGTTCCGACGCGAGTAGTAAGTTAGTGAGTCCGATAAGACCGCTTTTTATAGCGTTAATTAAGGCGTTTAATCCTAAAGAAAAGAAATGCATTAATGTTAAGCTGCCAGGATTTACAACACCATCAATAAACGCTTCTAATCGTCCGTGCTTTCCCATATAGGAAATTTCATCTATGTTTTCAAATTTGAATGGAAGCGTCTTCCCTGGAATAAACTCATTTTTTTCTATATCTTTTAAGCCGAGTTTTTCTATGATTGCCTGGTCCTCTTTAGAAAGTTTACTAAAGTCAAACCCAGAATTGTTGTAATGTTCTAACGCTGAAGATTCTTTTATTAAATTCTCATATTCTTTTTCAATTTCTAGTTGACCAAATCCCCATTCAAAAGCATCACGAAGTTTGAAAGGGCCAGTAAATAGACCTTCAATGATCATACCAAAAAATTGTGCTATGTTATAAGTGCCTCTGGTGTAAATGTCAAAATATGTTTTCTCTTGATATGTCCAAATTTCTAACTTTAACCACCTCAACAGAATTAGTCCATCGATTGTTGCTTCCATTATACGGCGTTTTTCATCAGGAGGAAGATCAGCAAGACTTATACCATTTTCCAATTCTTTATTCAAAATTTCAAACTGCGATCTCATTAAGTTCCATATTTTTTCAGATTCTAATTTCTCGCTCATACTAACCCAGTCATACGGATCAGAAATCCGGTTTATAGTTGTCCACATGCTCTCCTGCCGTCTTTCTGCGTCTCGTTTATGTGAAATATATTCATTTAGCCGACTGAGAAGGTTGTACTCTTCTTTTATCGATTCTATTAAAGCCTCCCTATGTGTCAATCCTTCATAGTATTCTTTGTCCAAAGATTTAAGTTGAATTTTTAACGCAAAAAAAGAATTAAGCCATTCTCTTAAAGTATGAATTGTATTTTTATCATCCCAAACCTCATTGATTTTTAAGCTTAACTTCCCAAGTATACTATCCCTTTCTTCAGCAATTTTAGTTAGTATAGCTACGTCTGGTTTGCATTCTTCTACACCATATATAAAATTATTTAACTCGGCGGTTAATTTAGGAATCCTTTCAGGATCAAGTTTAGCTAATGTCATAATTATTATACGGAAGATTTCATCAAGATTGCTTTCTCCGAATTTTTCACCGAAATTTCTGTTGGAATAAATCTCAACATCCCCAATAGGAGATCTCCATATCGTAGTAACCGGACCATTAGTTTCTTCTAATTTATAAACGTGTTCGAGCCAGAGGTCCACCATAAATGAGTGGAGTAAATCTTCAAGTAAGTCAATTTGTTCTTCCAGCGATTTTCCAGCTAGCGCTGCCTGAAGCTGAAGAGCAAATATGTGGCCAATCTTTTCTTTTAATTCGGATATTTTTTCGAAGTTTTTTTCTTTGACGTATCTTTCTAGGTTTTTAAATTCTTCTTCGAGTTTTTGTTTTTCCTGAAGAATCTTTTTCTTCATTTCCTCTTGATACCGCCTTATGTTTTCAAGATACGTCTGAGCCATATCCTTATATTTATCCGGAACTGTTTTTTCTATATAAGTCTCAAGTTGGACAAGTACCTCTCCGGAAAGAGGACCGTATTCGTTTATCAACTCCTTAGCTTTTTGCGCAAGATTAATAGAGACTTCTAACTTCTTTAAATCATATTCTTTTAACTCCTTATAAAAAGTACCGAGAGAGACTTCTTTTCCATATTCTTTTATAGAAGAAAAGTGTAAGCCTGATTCGTCGAGAATTTTCTCAATTGTAACTGTTTCATCGATACCGTAAAGTTTTCTAAGATCTTCTGCAAATTTCTCGAGGCTCTTAAGAAGAGATTCATGGCTTTCTTTAATTTTAGTCATATCCTGCTCCCTTATAGCTTCTTGAAATTCTTCAAATTTTTTAGGCAACGCTTTCAGAAGCTCGTTTGTTAAATAAGTTGATTTAGCCAGCCTATGGAAAGTATCAAGAACTTTCAAAATTTGTTCTGCGAAACGTGCATCATAAAACCTGCCTTCCCTAATCCAAGTACTTATCTTATTAACAGCGCTTTCTAGATCTTCTATAAATTTACCATTTTTTGCAAAATTAGTGAATTCATCGGACTCAAGATAACGTGTAACATTATGGGCCCTTAATGCTTTTATATATTTATTGAACTCTTCTCGTGTCTTTTCAAAGGCAAATGCACTCTTAAATCTCTTTTTATCGTGAATTTCTCTTAAAGTCTTGATAGTAGCTTCAATTTCTTGTATTAAGGCAGAATAAGTTTTTGGATCTAGAGTTTCTTTAAACTTTTCAAGTTTATTGATGTAGTCCTTTTCAGCTTTTCCAGGCCATTCAGGATATTCTTCGTCAATTTTGTACTCTTCTTGGAAAACAATAAGTTTATATTCTGTGATCTTAGAAATAATTCCTTCCTTTAACGATTCTAAAGCTTTAACAACAGATTCATAATCAATTTCTTTTTCATATTTTCTAATAACCCATTCAAGTTCGTCTATTAAATCCAAAAGACGATAGAAAGGTTCAGAAAACTGAGTTAGTAAATCGATTTTTTCTATTGCATCCTTGGAGCTTTTTACTTGGTTTAATAAATCATCGCATTTACGTATAAGTTCTAATACTTTTTGTTTATAAAAATCGATAATTGCTTGATTTTTTTGATTCTTTACTGAATCAGTTACTCTTTGGATGATTTTTCTCGGTTCCTCATAGGTTAAGTCGTTCATTTCGTTTTCTAGGTAAGAAATTAATTTACTGAAACCTTCCTCAAGTTCTTTCGACGTTTTTGCTTCCTTTATTACTTTACTGATTTCAGCTACTACTTTATCTAGCATTTTTTCAGCTGAATCCATTTCCCTTTCATACTTGCCAACATCGTAAGTTTTCACATTATGCGGATCTTTACAATCGCAATAGGCAACCATTTCTTTACTACCATCAATCCACACCACAACAACTATGTTTCCCCTACATCCAATACCTTTAACTCCCCAATAATCCAATAGATTGCCAAACTTACCAAATGCATCAAATTCGATTAAAGCTAGATCTATTGCAGAATCTATTGGGTTTTTGTATTTGAATTTCTTAAGTTGTTCAAGGATCGGGGCATATTTATCCTTTAACTCCGGATTTGATTGCAACTTTGAACCAATTTCTGAATTCAAAGTTTTACGCCTCTCATTGATGTTTTCTTTGAACGCATCTTGGAGCTTTGTCCATAAGCCATGGCATCGCTTCATTATAAACGATCGTATACATTTATAAAATTCTTCAAATACTTTCTTTAGCATCTCTCGAAGTCTTTCAGTAAGTAATTTGTTAAGCTGTTGTATTTTTTTGTTATATTGACCAACAAGTTCGTTGTATTGTTTAATTAGTTTTTTCAGCTCTTCAGCCAGTTTTATGCATTCTTTTCTGGTAACAGGGTCTATCATCTCAGGTAGAAGTGTCCTTTCTGTGTGTTGCCAAACAGGAGCGTTTCCAAATAAAGTTCCTGTTGCCTTATAGTTACCACTTGGTTTTTTCGGGCCTATATCGGCACCATAAAGCTTTCTAGTATTTCTATCATATATCAAGAATTCCCCATTGTAAAAAATCAAAACTCGACCATCTCCCATGTCCTTTACTTTGAATTGATTGAGCGATTCATCAATTAAAAATGATAGCTTGGAATCGATTAATTTGATTTTTTCATTGAGCTTATTTAATTTCTCACTTAGTATATCTAAAGATAGTTCTTTTTCTAATCGCTTTTTTTCTTTCTCAAGGTTTTTGCTTATTTTCTTTATTCCATCATTGAATTTGCTCCAACAGTTATTCAGATCTTTACAACATGGCTTTTTTGCATTAATTTTTTCAGATATGCTTATAGGGCGTTTTTCGGCATTTGTTATTTCCATAATTGAGTAAACAATTTGCTGGTTAGATGGTGGAGAATAATCTCTGCGAAAATCAATATAGTGAAAATTTCCGTATGAGATAGAACAATCATAATACGAATTGCATCGAGGATTCCATGGCCTGAGCTTTAAAGGCGGAACTTGTTTTCCACATTTACAATCGATATGTAGTTCACAGCAAGCAACAATGGTTGCGATTTTAATTGAATAATAATATAAACGCATTACGGCGGCGTAATAAAGTCTTTGCCATATAGCGTAAACATCATGGATATCTAACAAAACTAAGATTAACTCGGGTTCGGATTCTAGTTGCGGATCAATTATTTTTTTCTTGTTTTCATAAGAATTGATCAAATCGGCTAAAATGTCCTCAGAACGTTTTATAAATTCTTTAATGGCAAGAAACCTTTCTTTAAGTTGTGCTAATTGTGCCTTTGCTTTATCTTTTTCACAGATAATTCTTTTGGAATTGAATTCAGATTCAAGTTCATCAATCCACTTAGAAAGCTTATTAATTTCTGGTTCTAATTTTTTAATATCTTCCTGTGCGTTTTTCATTTCCGTTAATAAATATTCAGGATCCAACCCTGTGTGACCAAGTTTAAGGTTTAAAAATTTGGATTTGGCTTTAGTCAAAATCTTTTCTGCGCTCTTTTTCCATTCTTCAAAGAAATTTAAACTTCCAAAGAATTTTTTATTAAATTCTTCTTCCCATGCGCAAATCTTTTCTGCAGCTTCATCGTATTCTTTCATTAAAATTGCCAAAAACTTATCACATTCAAACCCATTCCAATCCAAAATTTCCTTGTTTGCGGCTGCCTTCTTTTCGTAAAGCTGAAGCAAATCTCCGAATAATCTTTTTTTCTCCTTTCTTTCAGGTCCTGGAGGAAGGTTTTCTGCTTCAAATTTTTTTATCTTTTTGGCTCTAGCGTTCCATATTGCAAGTTGCAAAAGCCGTTGCTGCATCTGACCGGGAACTTGTGGACCTGCCCAAATAGGTATTCCTGCATGTCCGGTTATTGTTGAGTCTGAACTTTCAATGGACTCACTTCTAACCGTACTAGAAATGGTTTTTCTAAAATTCAATTCAAATGGTTCTTTCATTTCATCGTGAGGACAAGGATAACATTCAAGTTCACAACCGCGTTCTGGTTCCTGGTGTTCTTTCTCATCAAGCCTCACAAAAACCTCTTGTGCACTAGCATAAACCTGCTTGTCTTCGCTTTTCAAATCAGCTTCTAGAGAACTCTCGCCAAGCTTATCTTTTTCAATCCAACTATCTCCATTGTAAATATCTTGAACCTCTCCTTCACTTTTATCGCCATCGAAACTAAACTTCACTCTATTATCAAATTGCGTGTAACCTTGATCTTCTCCAATAACAGATTCGCTACCATCAGAAAACTTTAAGATAGTATATTCATCAGTAACCTCGTAACTTCCTTCATTGACAACAACACCATCAACAACTATTCTGAATTTTTCTTCTTTGCGATCGAACTCGATTATTTCAAAACTTCCATCCTCTCGTCTGGTATAATACCTCTTAATATCTGGCGATGTATAAACAGCATTGCCTTTCCAGTCAATTATAAGTATTCCATTGCCTTCTTTTTCATAAAAATAAAATTCTCCCCTTCCATAAGGATCTAGCCATGCAAGTAGTTTTCCATCTCTATCCAAAATAACATCAAGATGATCAACTTTTTCAAGTGACGCGAATACACGTTCATCAACATTACCAAACAACTGCTTAGCAACATCCAAAATTGGCTCAGGATAAACAAAAAAGCCGAAATCAAACAAATCATTCAAATTTATCTTAAACTCTCCATAAACACTATAATATTCATCCTGAGTTTTTATCAAGACAACATCAGTTAGTTTTCTTTTATCGCGTAATTTATGATATATTGCAACTGCGACTTCATCTCCAAAAGAGGGCACTTCATCGTCTTCTACTAATTCAATAGACGGATCCTCAACTACTTTCTTTTCAAGCAAATCGATAGTTAAAGCCTCGTTGTGTTCAAGTTCTTTGTAAGAATTAAAACACAATGCTATCCTCTTGTAAGGATCCTTGATAGGTCTTAGTTCTTTTGCGATTGAAGTAACTCTCTTTTTTATTGCGTCAATTATTTTATATAAGAGATTTTCTTCCTCAACAGTATATGCTTCTTCTAAACCTGGTACTTCTATCGTAATAGCCTGGACAGGACTTAATGAAACAACCAACCCAATTAGGAGAATACTTATAATTTTTGTGTGTTTAGGTGATCGCTTCAAGACTTTCAAACACAATGCAACCAATAAACCGAATAAAGAAAATAAACAAGCTATTTTTAAAGGAACTCCAACAAAAATAATTGCGTAGTAGTTTGTTCCTAAAAATAATCCGACAGCTATACCGGCTAAAACGCTGGAAAGATAAACATATTTTGGTATTAATTTAGCTGCTTTAAAGGCCTTATCAATGGTCCTCTTACTCCAACCTTTTCTAAGCATCATTCCTATGACTCTGGCTCTAGAGTAAATTCTCAAGGATTTATACGCGTAATATGCCCCAGGAACTTTAAGCACAGCTTTCCTTAATTCGAATGTTTTTTGTAGAGAAAGCCAAGTAAAGACTCCACTTATAGCAATGAACCAAGGAAGTTTTAGCAAAGTACAAATCGTCAAGAAGTAATACCAAGAAAGCGTTGCCAAATCTCCAAGAACATAACTTGAAAGTTCATAAAGCGGTTTTTTTGATTTTTTTCCATATATAAACGTTAAAACAACCAGGGCAGAAAGTAATGAATTTAATATGTAGTGATACGGAAATTGATAATTCGTTAAACTTAGCCATAATCCACAAGTAAAGGAGACACCGCCACCAACATAATAGATCTTCTTTTTGCGTTTCTTACCAAGGTAAAATAACAAACCAGCTAATGAAAACAACAAGATTATCAAAAGAAATTTGCCTTTGGGCAAAACACATATATTTTTATAATTCCATGGAGTTAATGCAACTTCCTTATTTACAGAATTATACTCAGAATCGTCAAATGGACTACTGCATCCTGGATCATTTGGGTAATCGATAAATCCATCACCATCATTATCTATGGAATCACTGCATTCGTATAATCCAATATATCTTTTTAAGAGATATAAATTTTGCTCATACAACCCAATTTTAGGATAGATGATGACATATCTTTTTAATGGGTATATTGCACGCAGTAGAGCATCAAAGATCATAATTATTAAATTAGGTGGTTCTAGCTCTGGTTTATATACCTCCTCTATTGAAAGATCTTCTGTTTTAACCTTCGCATAAACGCAATATTTTGCTGCAGGTAAATGAAGATGAACCTTTTCTTTGCTCGGATTTATGATCTTAACGTGTGTTTTTCCTGGCGCATCTCCCATTAGATCAAATCCATTGATTAAAAGATGCTCGCATTTTTTTACAAATGGCTTCATTATGTCTATTTCAGGTGGTGCTGCAACAATCAAGTTAGTATCTGGTTCATTTGGTTCACATCTACAGAAAATTTGGTATCCTCCGGGAAATTTTACAAATTCGCCCTCAGCTAAAGGTGGTTGTGGTTGCTCAGTTGGAAACAGCGGGCATTTTTTCCCAGGCCAAAACTCATGGAAAATTAAGTTTAGGTTTGCACATTCTCTTATACAAGCATCCTCACTAGGAACATTGTCTATGTATCTGTATTTTATAGGTAACTTATCTGTAGGCCCATAGCCCATAGGTAGCGTATGAGGAGCAGAACAAACACAACATCCAGGCTTCTCTTCCTCAATAGGAGAAGGATAAGTAGTTACACGCGGGCAAACAAAGACAATATCTTGCACAGGGGGAAAAATGTTTTTGCATTCGGCAGTGCGAGTGAATCTTATTCCACCAACAGGAATTTGATTTTCAGAAATAGAAGCAAGGTCAAATCCCTTGTCAGAAAATTGTTTTAAAATTTGTTGTTGGTTTTCCACTGGACCGATTTCCACATAAAATTTATCTTCTCCAATACCACATGCACTCTTTAGTGGTTTGCGCTCATCTTTTTTTAAATCTTGCACGTAACCTTTCTGCATTGAACCTACAAGTTTAGTATTAACAACGCCATCTTCATAGTAGTAGCACGATTGCGTGCATTTGAATTCTTCTCCGCTCATTAGTTGAGTTTTGATTTGAATAGCACGCAATACTTTTATTTTACTAAATAGCTTGGAACATTCTTTTTGAGATAGAGGTACTATTACAGTTGAAGTTGCATAACTATTTTTACTTTGGCTGTAGACATAACCTAGACTGCTTAAAATACAAAGAAAAACAATTACTAAAATAAGTGCTTTTTTATAGTTCATTTTCTTTTAAGCAATTTCTTCAAATTTTCGATTATCTTGCTTGCAATTTCTTTTTGCTTATTCGAATATCTCATCCAACTTGTTTCCAATTTCTTAATAATATCGCCTATAGCTACTCCTCTGCTTAATTCAAATTTCATCCATTTCTTGAATTTTCTCCTCCACGCTTGATTTCTGGCATGGTCAACTATAAAGAAAATAGCCCATGCAATGATTGCTGCCAGCAAAATGAAAATCCAAATGTTTCTTTTTTTCGGTTTCGGAGTAGTTACTTCTATCTCAGGCATCTCAGGCATAACAACCGGTTTTTCTTCTCTTGGCACGCATACCATGGACTCTGGAGGTTTTGGAGTGGGTGTTATCTCTCCTCCCAATTTCAATTGATAAAAATAATCCTCATCGCATCCGCTCATATCCTCGCATGTTCTTATTTTGAAATAACCACATTCGCATTCCTCTTTACACATTTCACATGATTCAACTTCATATTCATCAATATCAACCAATCCTTTTGTCTTGCAGATACATCTAAACCCGCATTCGCTCCAAGGCGAACATTTCCAGTTTCTAAGGCAAAGCCCTCCACGACGTGCTCCTCTCTTCACGACATACAACCTGTGCTTCTTTCCAGCTTTACCAGAAACACCAATTCCAGTATTCGGGTCTACAACTTCTACATTAAAGCTATCTACAGCAAAAGTTCTGTCAGTACTTGAGCATTCAACCTCAATCTGATCCTGCCCTATTACTTGTCCGGTCACAATCAATTCCATATTCTGAATTTCTACATCAACTGCTCCTGTTGAAGTCCTTGCAGTACAGAGCTGAATAGAATCTCCCGGATCTGGGTCACGGAAGTAATCGTTTAGATTTCCTAAGTTTATTGATTCTCCAATTTTTAAAGTGAGGTCGTTAAAGTTTTTTATCAAAACAATGGGATTATTACTCGGTTCTAAAACCTCT
>JAHKLH010000179.1 GCA_029856635.1 Candidatus Njordarchaeota archaeon | reverse complement strand
GATCGCCAAGCACATGTTATTAATAATTATCAAGTTTCTGAAGCAAGAAAGCTTTCAATTGAATTAATAAGATGTTTCCGCAGTTATCTTGAAAAATTAGGAGTAATTTAGTATTCTTAACTCAACAATATGTCCTAGCACTTGTTTATACAAGAAATATTACTCCAACTAGAAATCCAACTAAACCGAGAAATGCGCCTATTTTCGCATATCGGCTCGCGTAGCGTGCGCCTGTTTCTCCTTTTAGAACATAATACATTGCAAGTGCTGCTGAAATATCTCCAAGTATCATGAATGGAATAAATGCTGGTGAAAGTACGTTGAGTGGTAATAAGGAAGTGTATGATATTATTGCTAAAAGCAAGAAAATCGCTGCAATTTTTGATGCAAACGGAACTCCACATGTTCGAGCTAGAGTTCTTACATTTCTAACGGCATCTCCTCGTATGTCTTCAATTCCTTTTATAATTTCTCTTGCAATTAGCAGAGTTGTTGATGTGCTGAAAAATAACAAAACGGCAAAGAGACGATTCATGTGGAAGGGCATTCCAGTTACTATCCAACCATAAATATATCCTATTGAGAATGAAACACCAACAGTTATGTTTCCTATAAAACCAAGTATTTTTAACTTAGCGGAATAGAGTATTCCAATTCCCACGAAGATTGCTGCAACAATGAATGGTAATGGATTCATTATGATGAAAGATGAAATCACTGATGCAAGTAATCCGCCAGAAACAAGGGTAACATAAATAATGTATGCTTCCTTTACGGAAATTCTCCCACTTGGTAATGGTCGGTGTGGACGATTTATTTTATCAACTTCAAGATCATAAATATCATTTATTACGTTACCAGCAGCTGCAAGAAAAATGTACGCCAAAACACCCCACAAAAGGACATAGAAATCATGTGTAAACAGAAGTCCGCTAATTAATACGGTAAGTGAACCAAAAATTGCATTATGTATTCTTAGTAATTCTGGAATCGCCGACCATTTCATATATATTCACCTTCTAGCAGCTTGTTTCATAGCATTAATAGTCTCAGATAATATTCTCCTAACTTTAGCGTAGTTTCCCTCAGATATATACTCTTCATATCTCGTACCCTGCACAATTACTTTAGCTCCAGCAGATATTGTCTCTGCAGCTTGACTTGGTGTTCTAATTCCACCACCGACTACAACAGGTATCGATACGAAACTAGATACTGCTTTTACCACACCTATAGGTATAGGTGAAGGTGCTCCAGAACCCGCTTCTAAGTAAACCATATCAAAACCGAAAAGCTCTGCAGCACTCGCAAAAGCCACAGCAATTTCAGGCTTATTTCTCGGAATTGGTTGCGCTTCACAGACATATGCTGCTGTTCCACCAGGCTCAAATAGTAGGTATGCTAATGAAATAACTTCGAGTTTCCACATCTTTATTACTGGCGCTGCAATGGCTTGGGCTCTAATTAAGTAGTAATGATTAGTTGAATTGAATGGCGAGAGGAAAAATATTGCATCAGCTTTTCTTGAGACTCCTGCTATGTTTCCAGGAAACAAGATGACGGGCTTATTAGATGCTTCTTTTATTGTATCAATTATAGCATCAAGGAAATCCCTATCAAAAGCAGTAGATCCTCCCACCATAAAACCAGAAGTTCCGCCTTCATCAAGAGCCTTCACAATATGAGACAATTTGTTTAAATCAACTTTAGCCGGATCCGGATCGATTAGTGATAAATGTGCAAATCCTTGTGTTTCGAAGAGCTCATGTAAGTACTTCTTAACTTTTCCATTTAATCTCATAATTTTTCACGATGATTTTGATTCAAAGTTCATTAATGAGAAGAAAGATGAAACTTTACTACTTTCTATACAATAAATACATAAGCAAATATAAGCAAGGTACTGCCAATGATTATCTACTACGAATTATAGAGGAGATTTTTAACCTATTCAGAAATACAATATGTTTTTCATTTTGTAAACTTTCTTTAAGACTCTTAGAAATTCCTAAGCGATCTTAATGACAATATATGTACATTGTGTTTCGTCCAAGTCATGTGAATCATTATTTATTATATAACTTCTTATCATCAATATTCAAAGTGGTTCTAGAATAATACAACAACATTTTGATTGTAATTTTGTATTTATTTTTGAAAGGTAATGTATATGGCTGAGATAATTCGTGTGTCAATTAGGGATATGCTCAAAGCTTTCATGCGTTTACGGTTGAGAGATAAGTTAAAAATAATATTACTACTATTATTTAGCATACTCTGGCTTTTTGTTGCTTTTTCTCTATTGGTTATAGGAAAATTAAGTACAATACTCTTTTTACCAATACAACTAGATGAATGGATTCTACCACTGATTGGTGCGGTGATTGGCGCCTTATTTCCATGGATTTTCATGCTGGTAAAACAATCAATTGATTCAATTCTCGAACCAGTGTTAGCTGTTGTAGTAGAAAGAATGAGACTTCTTCCTCACGATGAGTTCGTTCAAAAATATAAGAATAATCCTCACTTCAGAGGTGCTTTTACAAATATTAGGGGTATTCTTATAGGAGATATTGAAGAATTTCCTGGTGAATTACGTAATGCGCTTGATGTGACATGCGAAATTAATGTAAAATTGTATATACCAGAAATTCCCCGAGAAATGATTGAACCTTTTTGGAGCACATTTTTCAAAGAGCTTGCAAAGCGTGAGGGAATGGCAACATGGTATCAACTAAAAGCAAGAGTAAAAGAGTGGAATCCAGAAAGAATTATTCTTGAGGGAGCAACATATTTAGACGCATATGTATTTCACTACTCTGCTGATGTGCAACTTGGAAGAAAACCTCTTAGGGAAATCTTATGGCCTCTAGTAATGCGAGATGGGAAATTAGTTCCACTCAAAGAATCACTACTACCAAATCATCTAGGTGTGCATGCTCTTTTAATAACTTCTGATGGGAAAATGTTAATACCTCAAAGATCAATTGAAGTTGTAGCAGCAAAACTTGCTTATACAGTATCCGTTGAAGGAACAGTTAACTTACCTTGGCATCCAGGAAAAAGAACTTTAAAAGACTTGATTGCAAAAGAAGTTTACTATGAAACGGGTTTAAAAGAGAGCGAATTCGACGCGTACATTATATCATATGCTCGAGGCACGTATGTAATGGGTCGTCCATCAGTATATGCAATAATCATCTCTAAAATCAGTCTTAATGAACTCAAAAAGAGAATTCCAGAAGATAAATGGGAGGCACTCAAAATCACGGTTGAAGATCTCGGTAAATCCGTAAGAGACATTAATGACATCATTGACAAAGATGTACTTGCGAGACTTGAAAGCGTTTTTAATAAGTATTCTAAAAGATATTCATCCCCAACACTAATCTACTGCTTAGGAAAACTGATTGAAGAAATAAAACGCAAATTAGCAAAATAGCATTACTAACTGTCTCAGAAATTTTCATTAGGCTTAATGAATTCTATAATCATTTTTTAGGCAAGAATTATTAAAAGTCGCTATTTATGAAAAACGCTCATGACGGCTTTTTTGCACATTTTCATCTGAGGAACTTCTTGTTTTGCTTGATCTAAATTTGAAGAACGGATAGCCGAAATTTTTGCATGGAATTCAGGAAATCAATAAATTTGCGTTAAATTTGATAATTAAACAAACAATGAAGTCAGGAAAATTCAAAAAGCGCAAAAGAGTAGTCAAGAGCGTATGAAAAATTTTTCACATTTCATACGCAAGTCTGTATTAAAAGCAAGGTATCATTATTTATGATTATTCATGATTCATAATCGGCTAGTTAAGTAGTTAATTCTTGCAAAAGTTTTCAATTTTAAAGGG
>JAHKLH010000178.1 GCA_029856635.1 Candidatus Njordarchaeota archaeon | reverse complement strand
ATTATATTTGCCAAATTAGATTTGCACAAAAAATTTAAGAATTTTTTGGATGAAAATATAAATATCTTGTAATTGCATTTATTTGTAAAGTATTTGCTTACCTTTTTTGAATATTGAGAATTAGGAAGGTTTTAATAGTATTAAAAACCGGCAAGAATTTGCATAATTAATGCATAAAATAACAACACAAAAAAGCAAGATATTAGTCTTTAGAAATATTTAAACGCTTGTCTAAAATCTTCCTAAATCTCTCACCAGAAACACTTTCAGCAGGATATTTGATACTATTCTCCTTTAACTTCTCGATAACTGCAATTCCGAGATCAATATTAAGTACATCTGCTAAGGAAAGGAGGTATATCAAAATATCAGCCACTTCTTTTTTAATAGCATTAATAAATTTTTCATTCTTTATCAGCTCATTGATTTCATCTTCTGAGCGCCATTGAAATAATTCGAGAAGCTCTGCTGCCTCAATCATTATTGAGATTGCTAGGTCTTTTGGATTATGATATCTTTTCCAATCGCGTTCATCTCTAAATTTAGCTACAAGCGTTTTTAAATATTTAATCGAATCTGCTTTTGTGCCCATCTAACTCTCCTTATAGACTAGAAATCAACACGTTACTAACTCATGCTACTCTTATTAATATTTATTTAAATCGATGAAAATATCCAAAATGCAAACTTTTTAAGAAATACATCCAATATCATTAATAGCCTAAAAGTTGGTGTTTAATCATGGAATGGAAAGTTGATTTCGCACCTTCCTACTCAATTCTTAAGATTAAATTAAGGCCCGGCGAAGTAGTCATTGCAGAGCCTGGAGCAATGGTTGCTACACTTGGTGACATAAAAGTTGAAACTAAAATGAAAGGAGGATTTCTTAAAGCACTAGCAAGGAAAGTTTTTGCCGGAGAAAGCATGTTCATGAATACATATATTGGAGGAGACAAAGGCGGAGAGATTTGGCTTGCACCACCAGTACCAGGAGACATAAAATACATTGAACTCAAGAATAGTGAACTTCATGTCCAGGACTTTGCGTACTTAGCACATCATGGAGACATTGAGGCTGGTGTAAAATTCAAGGGATTCAAAGGTCTGTTAGCTGGAGGCGGAGGAGTATTCTGGCTAAAACTAAAGGGAACTGGAGGAGTCTGGATTTGCGGTTATGGCGGCATAGATGAGATTGAATTAAAACCGGGAGAAAAAATTACTGTTGATAACTTCCACGCTCTAGCGATTGAGCATACTGTTGATTGGAAGATTAAGAAATTCGGAGGATGGAAAACATTCATCTTAGGCGGCGAGGGATTAGCTATCGAGGCCAAAGGCCCTGGAAGAGTGTATATTCAGAGCAGAACACTTCCATCACTGGTAGAATTACTACGTAGATATATCAAGAAATAAATCGTTTATTTTTAATTTCAAAAATTTCTGTAATCCTAAATTATGGATAATTCTCATCTGGATTTGTTGTGACTGTTTCCAATGAGTCTACTACAAAGATTATCGATGGAAAATAGGGGTCCTTATAGAAATCTACAACTATGTCATCTTCTGGTTCATCATCATACATGTATGTTGTGATATTAAAGGAAATTTCTTTATCAAATTTAATTGAAAACCTTTGGCTTAATGCTAATTGTACAGTAATATTGTCAAAGGATACTGTGAATGCGTCGAATATATTAATCCATGATGTTTTGTATGTCGTGGAATTAAAACATAATGCATACTCAAATGGAGTACTACCACTGATGTGCAATCTCATAATTTTTTCACCATAAATTCGCCTCAATGAGAAATCAAAAACTTCTGCTACTTGCTGAGTATCAAATGATGCCACTTGCACCTTTAACGATGATACTTTTATTATAATTTTCGTGATCTCAAATCTAAATTCATACCAAGTATTTATTATTTTGCCTTCTTTTATCTCCTCAATCTTGTAGAATTCGTATCTTAATGTAATATTATATCCAAAAAACGTGCTTCCGCTAAATAGTTCACCATTAATATACCTTGATGGTCCAATGTGCTGTGGATTATTTTCGTCAATTGATGATGAGACTCTTTCACCCCAATAAAGTAGATCTTGACAAGCTCCCACTTCTCTAATCCTAAATCCTGATTCTATCTCTTCAACACTTATTCCACAAACTATGGATTTTCCTTCTAATTTGCTTATAATCTTTGTGTTCGCATTCGTAATAAACGTGAACTTGACATCAATTATGTATCCAGTACCATTTGGAAACATAACACTAAAGCACTGATAACTGTGGTCACCGGGCGGATCATGAATAATATTCTTTGCTACAAGGAACCAAAATATTCCCTCGGCAACTTTCTTCTCATGAATGCTTGGAGGATACGCTTCCTTTAGGTTATTATGAAGCATTATACATGCAGTTATTATAATTATCACCGTTAAAGCAGCAACTATGCTATTCCTAATTAAAGCGGACATAAACATCTCCAAAAGTATTATCAAATAGCTAAAGTCTTAAATAGTATTGCTTAAGTATTCTACTAAGAGAAAAATATAAAGTTACCGTCTTCCAAACTTAAAGTTAAAACTATCTGTAAATAAGATTAGATCTACTCTTTGGAACCATGAGCTTTAATCATTTTCCTTACTTTATTTAAGAATTTTTCTCGATGAACAATGTATCTCTCATGAATACCCTTACCAATAAGCTCTTGATTCCAATACGCTTCCACTTCAAAAATCAATTTTCTACCCTCCTGCTTAATAAGTTTTGCCTTCACTCGGATTTTTGCACCCTTTGGAGCGGGTCTTAAGTGTCTAACATCAACATGCGTTCCAACTGTTGTTAATCCCTCTGGAAGTTTATCCTGAACAGAGAGTCTAGCTGTGTTTTCCATAAAAAGTATCATTGCTGGTGTTGATAATACGTCAACATCTCCTGATCCTAAAAATTTTGCAGTATGTTCATCCTTAACCACATACTCTTTCTCGAATTCTATATTCTCCAGTTTTGGAACTTCCATATAGGCACCGTAAATATCATCTTAACAAAAATGAAAGATACTAATTATTACTTATGCCTAAGTAAAATTAAGTTGCCACGGAGTATTCAAACAACTACAAAATTAGCTTGAATAACATCCAAAAATTGCTCTAAATCTAATAGTTTTAAACCATATTCTTTTAATCTAACGAAGTGTTTCAAGTTTTTTGTGACTAGAGGGAGATCCTTGCTTATCGCTATTGCTCCTATCATCAGGTCTCTGTCATTAATCAACATCCCCTTTCTTCTCAATTCCACCCATAGTTCACAAAGCTTCTTTATATCATTATTATCTGGAAAAATTATAATTAAACTTTCTTCTAGTTCTTTTTTAACATTATCTAAGTCTTTCCCTATATACAAGCTTCCACGAAGATACTCATATAGCGAAACGAAGGTAAGAAAACAATTAATTTTTGAGACAATTGCAGACAATAATTTTTTCTTTATGAAATATATCAAAACATCTGTATCTAAAATAATTCCTCGGGTGATCGAAACTTCCATTTTGATCTCTCTTCTTTGCATATTTTTTCTAAAAGTTCGAGTTCTTCTTCAGTAAACATTTTTTCTAGTTTTTGCGCTGCAATTACTCGCTTTAATCTCATATTTTCCTCAACCAATTCTCGTAAAAACTTATCCCAACTCTTTTTTCCTCTAAGTTTATCCAGAAGTTCCTTTGTTTCCTTAGATATTGGAATAGTTGTATATTTCATGAAACTCCCCAATATGATAATATCCTTGTAATAATATAATAAATTCATAACATAATGATTTCATGATTATTAAGGACCTTTATTTAAGGTTTTCCTACTTAGTAAGTAGGTGATTTTT
>JAHKLH010000177.1 GCA_029856635.1 Candidatus Njordarchaeota archaeon | reverse complement strand
GTTGTTTTTTCCCGAAATATTAGTTGCATTAAGAATATATCAAAAATTTTTGTAAAATTATAATTATTATTTATTTTGGGGATACGCATGTCTCAACCATCAGTACCAACAAAGAAGTTTATGTGCTTCAAATGTGGAAAAATCATAGAAGTCCCGTATGGTGTACCTGGAAAACCAGCTAAATGCCCATATTGTGGTGCACCAGCAATTTATATTCATCGTCTTGACAAACCAGGATGGGGAGGTAGGTGGGGCGGAACTTGGACCCCACAGAATATTCCAAATATCACTGCTCAAAATCAGCAAAATGTTCAAAGACAAAATACCCAAACAACTACTCCGCAATTTCCAACCTGGCAATACTGGTGGGGCCCACCCTGGTGTGGAAGAGGTTGGGGAAGAGGACGTAGAGGAAGAGGACGCTGGCGTTGGTGGTAGAATTCTTGTGAATTATGATAAAAAGTGTAAAGAAAATTAAGTTTTGCTTTTTGGAAAACAATTACTTTGAATATTTTTTGCTAATTAGAATGTAGAAAGGTAGTGTAAGTAAAACAATTGAAATTATTGGGATTATTCCAGCTGGGTATCCTATTAAGCGGTTATTCGTGAGAATTATAAATGAGCCAAATCCTAGATAAGCATTAACTGCTCCGTGCGCAAGTGAAGGCATTAGTACACTTTTTCCTTCTAATCTGAGCCATACTAGGAATATTCCGAAGGCTATTGTAAAAATTAGGAAAAGAAACGCTCCTGCTATTCTAATTTCGATAGATGGAATTTCTTCTCCTGGAATTCTGTAATTGTATCCAATTGCAAAGATCAAGGGCCAATGCCAGATTCCCCAGAGTATTCCAGTGATTATTAGTGCTTTATTCATATCTGTTTCCTCTAATAGTCTTTGAAATAGGAATCCTCTCCAGCCAGATTCTTCTCCGAATGCAAAAATCATATTAAATAGTGGTGCGATTATTAATTGAGCTATCTGAGCATATAATAGTACTTCAAATGGAATGTTATATTCTTCTGAAACTTTTTTCAATTGTGAAAAGAAAGCTTGCATTGATAAGTCAATTTTAAAGAAAGGTGCTGAAATTAATATTGATACGAAGAGAACCATGAATGGATAGGCTAGTGCTAGTACTATTAATTTTGGTGAGATGATTCCTATTTTGATTCCAAAATCACTCAACTTCCGTTTTGTGATAAGCTTGTTTGCAATTATTACGCCAACTAATGGAGCAAACATTACAAATGGGGCAATTAAGTTTGCTAATAGTGGAGAATAGAAAATTAACAATGTAAAAAGACACATTAAGATCAGCGATATTGCATAAAAGACAATGATGTCAGCATAACGCGTCAACATGAGCACCCTAGAAAAAAACTCTAATTTAATACTGTTTTAAACGAATTTCGTTAGAAAATGCTATTATAAGGTTTGCAGTGAAAAAAATTCGTGTGAATAGATGAAAAATCTTTTATTCTACCATCAATGTTTCTCGTATTGGCATTCTGACTATTTTTACTGCTGGTATTACTGATGCTATTGTTAAAACTGATGCTAATATTATGGTGAAGAATATTAGAGATACCCAATCAAGAATTAATGGTATTTCTATTCCAATCATCTTAAACATCAAGAACATTGCTTGTGCGTCGAATAGATAACTAATGTGTAGCAATAACAATGGTTATTCCCTCTTCACTAGCACATTTCTCAGAATATTCACGATAATTTCTGTATTCTTTGTATCAAGTTCTCCTGTCGGCTCATCTGCGAGGATTATTGATGGTGAATTAGCAAGAGCATGAGCAATTGCAACTCTTTGTTACTCTCCGCCACTTAGTTCTGAAGGCCTGTGATTCGCTCTATGTTCTAATCTAACAAGTCTCAACAGTTCCATCACTCTTTTACGTCGTTGTTCTCGAGGAATCCCCGTAATTATCATTGGTATCTCTACATTTTCGAATGCAGTCAGAACTGGAATTAAGTTAAATGTCTGGAATATAAATCCTATCTTTTTCCTACGAATTTCGATCAATTTTCTCTCAGACAACCTCGTTACATCAATTCCATCTATAATAATTTGGCCCTCATCTGGCCTATCAATGGTTCCTATACAATTAAGCAACGTTGTTTTGCCAGAACCAGAAGGACCTACAATTGCCACTACTTCCGTTCTCTTTACTTTTAAATTCAAACCACGTAAAGCAGGAATAATTACTTTACCCATTTTATAGCTTTTATGCACATTAATACATTCTACCACATAATCCAAGATATTTCACCATTTTATTACTATTGATATTTAAGCGATTATTGTTTCTCTTAAGATAAGAGAAATCCAATTGCAGTCTATTTCAAAAACTACAAATCCGTTCTTTTTTACTTGACTTGAATATCACCAGTAGAATTTTGATTAATAGTTATCCTGAGATAAATAATGATTTCACTTGCCTGAATATCAATAATTTGACATTATCATGCCACATTTTTCTTATGATTACTAATAACATCATGAAATTATTTGAAGGTCTTATAAGGAATGTGAATAATCAAAAGGAAAGCAGCTTCTCAAATTTTGAGCAAAGAATTGAAAGAGAGACTTACTTTTGCAAGAATCTGATAACCTCGCCTTTAACCGGCTTTAAATCTTCGTTTGTCATAACTGGTAATGCGAGAATATCTGAATACCTCTTTTCTAAAATGTCGTGGAATTTACTGATGTTCTTTATCAGACGAGGGCATACCTTCTTTGCTAATATCCAAATTCTTGTGAACTTTCCTTGTCTTAAGATTACGGATACACTATCTTTCATTACCATGAGTTTTCTTGGCCCAACGAGTTCTGAGGTAATCATATGAACTCCACTAAATGCTGATGAAAACATTTCTGCAGGCCTCTCTTTTTCGAAATCTTCAGGTACCGCAAACATGCGTGTGCCACCAATATTTGATAATCCTATAGCGATGATGTCTTTCTTCCAATCTCGGAAATAACCATAGCTCCATGCTCTAATGATTCCAAATAAGCCGAATATTAGCGCTATTATGATAAAGTTATTAGTGGCTGGTAAGGGATCATATTTATCTGGGAAAAAGTCTCTATCGGTATCTGATAACAATGGATTCGATCCCATGAGGATTTCATCTCCATCTCTAATTCCATCTCTGTCACTATCTTCATTCATCGGATCTGTTCCAATTCTTACCTCGAATCCATCGCTTAATCCATCACCATCAGTATCATTTACCAACGGGTCCGTATCATATTTAATTTCTTCAGAATCCATCATTCCATCTCCATCAGTATCTGGCAACTTTGGATTTGTATGGTACTCATATATTTCATCATAATCACTTAATCCATCACCATCAGTATCGTTATTGCTCGGGTTAGTACTGAAAAGATACACCTCTGCATAATCAGTCAATCCATCATGGTCAGTGTCATTGTCAGAAACGTTACAACCAAAAAGAATTTCTTCTCCATCTTTTAATCCATCGTCATCAGTATCTGGGCTTGTGGGGTTAGAGCCTAATGCAATCTCATAAGTATCATTCAAACCATCTAAATCTGTATCAATGCTACGTGGATTTGTATTATAAATATATACTTCATCACCATCACTTATCCCATCATTGTCTGTATCACTATCATTCGCAAATGTTTTCCAAATCTTTACCTCTTCAAAATCATTAAGCATATCCATATCTGTGTCATACAAATGCGGATCCGTACCAAAAATTGCTATTCTCGGATCATAAAGCTCCTCCCAATCTGTTAATCCATCACCGTCAGTATCAGAATTATTTGCCATTAATCCTAAGATTACTTCTGTTTTATCATCTAAACCATCATCATCTGTATCAAACTTAAGAGGATCCACACCAAAACTACATACAGTT
>JAHKLH010000176.1 GCA_029856635.1 Candidatus Njordarchaeota archaeon | reverse complement strand
GTTCTTGAGCATATTGAGGATGATCCATGGATAAAAATATTTATACTCGAGACAAATGGAATTCTCTTTGGTATTGATAAAGATTATGTTCGACGCATATTTGATAAATTCGACAAAGTTTACATAAGAGTATCGCTCAAGGCAGGTACACCAGAGGCATTTGAAAAGAAAACGGGAGCTAAAAGAGAAAACTTTGAAATACCATTTCAAGCAATTAAAAACATTATCGAAACCGCTGGAATTGAAACACTTGGTAAACGATGGCACGTTGCAGCAATGTCGCTTGACCCAAGAATTATGACATGGGAAGAACGATTTTCTCTTTTTAAGAAGCTTATGGAAATAGATCCGCTCATAGTTCTATTACTTGAGGAAGAGGTGGTAGATCCTTACGACACAACACTACTTAGACTTAAAGTAGCTGGATGGGAATTAAAATGGCCGCTCAAGAAAATATATAAACCTGCAAGGGAACTTCTTTACGAGCTCTTAAAGAAACAAAGTTGATCTAGACTCAATGAAAGGATTTCTTTTCAATAAACTCTCTCAACTCGCTAACATTTTTAAATATTCCATACTCAGTTATATAGCCACTAATTAATTTTGAAGGAGTAATATCAAAAACTGGATTGACGGCTGTGCATTCTTCATAAGTAATATAAATATGCTTTGTCTTTTTAGAATCTCTATCCCAACCTCGAACCATGACTACTTCAAGAGCACTTCTCTCCTCGATTACAATGTTCTCACCACACCTTATCGAGAAATCAAATGTAGAAATGGGTGCTGCGACATAGAAGGGGATTCCATTCTCCTTTGCTGCGAGTGCTAATGAATAAGTTCCAATTTTATTTGCTACATCTCCATTTGAAGCAATACGATCTGCGCCGACGATAACCATATCAATTTCACCTTTCCACATAAGGTATGCGGCAGCACTATCTGCAATTAATGCGTGGGGTATTCCTTCCATTTTTAATTCCCATGCTGTTAATCTTGCTCCCTGCAACCATGGACGCGTTTCAGTACAGTAAACAAAGATCTTTTTTCCTCGTTGATGTGCTAATCTTATTGGTGCAAGTGCAGTACCTAAATCTACAGCTGCTAATGCTCCTGCATTGCAATGGGTGAGAATCTTCATTCCGTCTCGTATAAGCTTCTCACCATTTTGACCGATTCTCTTATTGATCTCAACATACTCATTTGCGATTCTCTCCGCTTCCTTTATGGCTTCATTTACTACATCCTTTGTTGAGCTTAAAGAAGAAACGTGATTTATCACTTGATGAACTCTCTGTGCTAAATCATGAGCAGTAGGTCTAGCGTTTTTAATTTCTTCAGTAGCTTTCCTAATTTTTTTCAGATCTCCATCATATTCGATGGCTGCCTGGGCAACAGCATATGCTCCTGCGGCACCTATAGAAGGGGCACCCCTTATAATCATTTCCTTTATTGCTAAGACAGTATCTCGCCAACTTCTGCTTCTAAATATCTCAAATTTCCATGGGAGTAACCTTTGATCAATCATAGAAACAATACCTTTTTTCTTATCTTCAAACCATATAGCTCTGAGTTCAAGCGTTTTTCCCTCTAAAATAATTCGCATAAAATCACCGGGTAAGCTAATATGATTATGTTTAAATGAAGTTTTTCAGAGATAATAGTGAAAATATTTCATCTACTAGATTTTAGGGTGACGAAAATGTCAACAATTCTTCATCAACTATTAGATTACATTTACAAAGAATCAATAAAACGTAGAAAAGAACAGAAAGATAACGAATTTTGGGTCACAGATATCATTGGATGTAGAATAAAAGCAATTTTAAGTAGGAAATATCCCGAAGTTTCCGCTTTGATAGGAGTAAGTTCAAGACCAATGTTAGGTATTCTTGCTCACAAAGCAATTGAATATTTAGTTAATGTTGAAAAAGTAATTAATGCAGAAAGTGAAAAGGAAGCGAAACTTGAAGTAGAGGTAAATGAGAAAAGATATTACATAGTTGCTAGGCCAGATATTCTATGTAATGATGCTGATTTGGTATTAGATCTCAAGACGGCTCTAGATATCAAAGGTCCTGTATACTCTCACTATTTGCAGTTATGGTTGTACTCTCTCATTTTTTCTAAGAGAAAAGCGTCCATCTTCTATGTGACCTCATTGGGTGGGAAATGGGAAGAGCCCGTTACTTGGCAAAAAGTAATTACTGCATTAATTGAAACAAAATTAGTGAGTAATGAAGAAATCGCTACAGTATTTGGAATAAAAGATCCAAATAAATTAGAGGAAGAACTTTCAAAACAAATTTCTTCGGATAAAATTTGGGAAACAGAAGAACAGCGTGAAATTTGGCTTTCTATTTTGAAATTATACTTCTCTAAGTGGCTTCAAACAGAGGGTCCAATATGGGAGTGGGAATGTAATTACTGCCCATACGTAAATTCGTTCTGCCTTTCACCTTATAAAAGGGTTTCCCAAAAATGACTGATGTTGTCATTGTCGGAGGGGGATTCGCAGGACTTTATACCGGATTTTGGCTCGCTAAGAAGGGATTTGATGTAGTTATTTTTGAAGAACATAAGGAAATAGGAATACCGCACCATTGTGCAGGTCTGATAAGTATTAGTGGCTTAGATAGGATAGGATTACTTAAAGATGTAATAAACAAGCGAATATTTTTTACGAAAATTAGAAGAGCGAAACTCTTTTTCCATAATTGCATAAGAAAACTAGATGCACATGAGTATATTTCTCTTGAAGTAGATAGAGAAAAACTTGACAAACTTTTGGCAGAGAAGGCGATTAATAATGGAGCAGAAATAATTTTAGGTGAGAGAATAAAACGAATAACTAGAGATGGTAGAGTCAAAGCGAGTAACCGTGAGATTAACGCTAAGGTTGTAGTGAATGCGGAAGGAGCCGCGGGATATTTACTAAAGTTACTCACTGGGAGAAAATATACAAGTCCGATTTTGGCATTTCAGTTTGATGCAAAAATTAGGAAAGAAATCCCAACTGACTGTGTAGAAGTATATTTTAACACCCCTGATTTTTTCTCATGGATAATACCATTATCCGAAAAAGAAGTTCGCGTGGGAGTGGTAAGTAATTACATAAAGCCTCTTAGTGAATTTGCGTATAAATTTGCAAGAAAACGATTCGGAGAAATAAAAATTTTAAGGAAGTATGGTGGATTAGTAATCACGGATGGGCCTATTTCTCAATTTGTTTATGGTAAAATTGTGTGTGTAGGAGATACAGCTGGGCAGACAAAACCAACGACGGGAGGAGGTGTTGTGTTTTCGGGAATAAGCGGAATAATCCTAGTAAAAGTCATAGAGAAGCATTTAGAACTCGGAATTCCTCTTTTGTGGTATGAGAAAATATGGAAACGAATTCTTGGTAAACATATAAGCTTTATGAAGAAGCTTAGAAGTCTTTTTTTCTTTACTGATGCGAGAGCAACAACTAGCATAGCAAAATTTATTCCTCAATTTATCTTTGATAGAATAAAAGGTGATTTTGATTTTCAAATTGACGCATTTTTAAAATTGATCCCTCTTATTCGCGGAAAAACTCGGGGAAAACAATTGGGTACAACTTCACATCATGTTCTTGAGTAATCTTTAGTAACGTTAAAGCATCATTGATTATTTGTTTCCAATTCTTTAAGTCTCTCTTTATTTCCAATTGAATCATAAGCTCATTACAGTCATTGATAACATTCATTATCTGGTCTGCATTCATATTACGATTAAATAATGTTTCCACGAAATTTTCAGCGCCATATGCGACAAAATCTAAATCCATTGCCAAAAGTTTTTCAATAAATTCTTTAGTTATTGACTTTTTATCAAGTAGCATTACAGCAAATACTCCATTTAATTCAACACCTATCTTTATCTTGTTTGCATATAAAAAGAAAACTGGTAATGGATATTCTGCCTTATAATAT
>JAHKLH010000175.1 GCA_029856635.1 Candidatus Njordarchaeota archaeon | reverse complement strand
TCCGCCACCGCCGATTGGAACAACGACAACATCTACGTCTGGAAGATCATGCACAATCTCCATTCCAATTGTTCCTTGACCTGCAATGATTAAGGGATCGTCATATGGATGAATAAATACTTTTTTCTTCTCTTGAGCAAATTCAAGTGCTTTAGATACTGCATCATCAACGATTAAACCATGTAATACTACTTCGGCACCATATGATTTAGTTGCAAGAATTTTGGAAAGTGGAGCATAAATAGGCATGAATATTGTTGCTTTCACACCAAAAACTTTCGCAGCATACGCCACACCTTGTGCGTGATTTCCTGCTGATGCTGCCACAACACCTCTTCTTTTTTCTTCATCAGATAATTGAGAAATCTTGTATGTTGCACCTCTTGCTTTGAAGCTTCCTGTTTTTTGTAGGTTTTCTAGTTTTAGATAAAGCTGGCAGTTTGCCATTTCTGAGAATGTTCTTGATCTATCTAATGGCGTCCAGTGGATATATTTTCGAATACTTTTATGTGCTCGTAAAATGTGATTATATATTTCGTCAACTAGTTGCATTTTGACACCACAATGAATAACTGATTTTTGAGAATAAAAAGTACTCTCTTGCATTATTATAAGTCTCATCTAGCATTATTTGCAGAGAAATATCATCTTTTGCTTTTTTCTTGATGTACAAATATCTATTTCATGAAGCACCGCGATTTATTTCTCTTAAGTAATTGCTGAATATGTTAGTCTATTTCAATTGTTTTTAAAAAACAAGTTGATGTACCGAGAAGTATTAGTGCCGAGAATTTTATTTATTAAGAATTATCATATTTTGGATGATGAGAGTTCGGCCTCCTGAATGCACCATGTGGAAGATCTTGAGCGCTGATTAAAACCGGAAAGCGATGATCAGGTCCAGCCCCACTGATAGAATGATGACGATCTTGAGTGGTGAGCCCGGAAGAATCTTTTTTATTCGTAGTTTCGTAGTGATGTATATTAATTTCAATGTATTCCATTGAATTCTTGCTTTAGTGTATTCAACAAATATTATTATAAAATTTCTCTCGACTTTTTTCTTAAATATATGAGAGTTCACTGGGGTCAATATAATGGAAATATATGTAGTTGATTATAGTGCTCTTGTCAGTGGGGGTCTTAGAGGTATTGAAAAAGAAAAAATTAAAAATGCTAAGTTTTATGTGCCACTCGCTGTTATACGAAAATTGCGTGAATTAGCTAGCCGTGGAATGGAAGAAGGGCACTTGGGAATAAGAGAATTATTAAGATTAAGGGAAGAATTTGGAGCGGAGGTAGATGTTGTTGCTGACGATCATAATTTGGATGCTGAGGATGCTGCAATTAATTTAGCTAAGAAAATAGGTGCAAAATTGATTACAAGCGATGAAGTTATCTATAATCTCGCGAAAGCCTTAGGTGTTAGTGTAGAATTGATAGTATTTAGACCAGTTAAGGTTTCAATTGAGGAGTTTTTTGATGAAGATACAATGAGTGTTCACTTAAAAGAAGATTGCATTCCAGTAGCTAAAAAGGGACGCCCGGGAAATTGGAGATTTGTTCCATTACGAGATAAACCTATGACACGAGCGGAATTAGAAGCAATTATAAGAGAAATTCTCTCACGTGCACGAAGCGGTGCTGGTTTTGTTGAAATCGAAAGACCTAGTTCAACGATAATCATGCTTGAAAATTTGCGTATAATTATAACGAAAAAACCGTTTTCAGATCGTCTAGAAATAACAGCTGTTAGACCTGTTAAGACATTAACAATAAGGGATTATAAACTTCCCGAGAAAGTAATTAAGAGACTAGAGACTCGCGCGGAGGGAATTTTAATAAGTGGTCCTCCTGGGGCTGGAAAGACAACATTTGCAAGAGCACTTGCTCTCTTTTATGCATCACTTGGGAAAATAGTTCGTGTCGTTCAAGCACCACGAGATATGATTCTGCCACCAACTATTACATCATACTCAAAATCGTATGGAACACCGGAAGAATTGCATGATATCCTCTTGCTTGGTCGTCCGGATTATTGTATTTATGATGAAATAAGAAATCCAGAAGACTTCAAACTATTCGCTGACTTAAGACTAGCTGGAATTGGTATGATTGGAGTAATTCATGCAACAACACCATTAGATGCTATTCAAAGGTTTTTGCATCAGTTTGATATTGGTTTGATTCCAAGTATTCTTGATACAGTAATATTCTTGGAAGCAGGTCAAGTAGCTAAGACTTTTGCATTAAGAACTCGTGTAAAAGTACCTCATGGACTTGTTGAAGAAGACCTTGCACGACCGGTTGTTGAGGTGTATGACTTACTAACTGGAAAAGTTTGGTATGAGATGTACGTATTCGGTGAGCAACGATTTATCGTACCGGTATCATCTGAAGCAGAAAGACAATTATATGGATATGAGGAAGCTAGAGTTCGAGAAGAAATTCCATTCGTTATGAAAGAAACTAAACGTGCATATGTTTTTTCTTTTTCAAAGGATTACGCTGGACAGAGCGTTGCCATGTATTTGGGAGAACGACGTATCACAACCGACAGAATATCACCACAAGCAATTATAAAAATATCAAAGAGAACAAGTCTTGGTCGAAAAATATCTCGTGCATTAGCTAAGGGGGAGAAGATAAAATTCGTTATTGAATAGAAGCTTAACTTGTTATTTCGATATTAAAAAACTTATAATTACTACTTATTTTTCATAGGTTTTATAGTTAATTTTATAGTTACATGTTTATGCTTTAGGGGATTCACAGTCGTGTATAGCATGACGTCTGAATTATCATTCGAGGAAAGAATGTTCAGAGTGTACATACCAGCACCTGCTGTGGATAAAAGGGATTTGGTTAAGAAACTTTGGAAAAAAGTAAAATTCAGCAAGAAATATCCCCAAGAGATAATTATTTCCATTTTATCTCACATTGGTAGAGACAAATGTGTTTATGAAATAGCAAGAATCGTTGGAGAACAACTTGAAAAAGAGAAAGGGCTCACAATAACTCCTGATGATGTATCCAATATTATTGAAACTGTATGGAAAGCCGGTTTCCTAAGAGCAATAACCTTAAAGGATCCTAATGAAGTATTTAAGGTTCGTGCTGAAAAACGGTTTATAGCAGCTCCCACAGCACCGCCTGCAAGACTAATTAAATTACCAGAAGTTGCACCAGCGCCTGTTCCAGAAGAAATTCTTAAAACTGCGATGGAGGTAAAAGTTGCCAAAGAGGCTCTAACTGTAGATGAAGCTGCTAGAAACATATTACATGCGTTACTAGATCGATGCCCTAATATTTTGTGGTCCATCCTCGTGAGAATACCTGTTAATCCTATTTCACTTGTAGCTCAAGAAGGTGTAAAAATAACCAGTGAAACTAATGTAGCCGCAATAGTGAATACATTATGGCACACTGCTGCTAGCTATGTCCAGAGAGAACCATTAGCTACAAGTATCAGTTATTGTTTAGTTAAAGGAAATCATGGCTTCATGATTATAAAGGGATTTAAAATTAAGAAAGAAGAGTTTGTCCTGGCTGTTGCTACAGATGCTAAGGCTGGTAGAAGATTATCTATTGTAATGAGAGATTTAAATTGGGCAGTACGCGAGTTGATACGTGACTTAAATAGGTTATTGAAATAACTTTAGAATCGTCTTTTAGAAAATACTTCCGAAGAAAACGAATTTTTGATCATGTAAACCTATCTGCTTTCAGACCATTTTACCGTCATGTTCATGTTGATACTTTTGCATTTCCCCTATAAACCTTAATTTTTATTGCTTTGTTGTAACTTGATTATGAGTTCTAATATTTTTTGAAATCATACGACCAATTTAATAACAAAACAAATAAAAATCGTTAAATAACCATAGGCGCGAAAGTATCAACATGAGCGGTGAAGTGAGAATGTTTTGGTGCCTTCTCTTCCTCGCCGCACACAAAGGCTAGTTCATGTTTTTACAATAGTATTCTTTTTGTAAT
>JAHKLH010000174.1 GCA_029856635.1 Candidatus Njordarchaeota archaeon | reverse complement strand
TAGTATTCTCTTTTCAAGGAAGTTAAAGAATTTCAAAAATATCGCTAACCATAATGTATTTATCAGCAATAATTCATTAATTTGAAAGTAAAATAAATTTCATAATACAGATTATAATTGTGAATAATAATGAGAATTTTGTTATTAAGTGATATTCATGGGAGAACTTCTTTACTGTGGAGAATACTAGAAAAAGAAACTTTTGATGCGATTTTCGTTGCTGGAGATTTTACATATTTTGAACCTCTCTCGCGCCTAAAAAGAATCTTTAAGAAAATGCGAGAAATAACTTCAGCACCAATCTATTTTGTTCCGGGGAATTGCGATCCTCCAGATTTAATTGCATTTAGTGATGAGTCTCAGAAGATATTCAATGTTCATGAAAAAGCAATCCCATTTGAAGATAAAATAGTTGTTGGATTTGGTGGTTCAAACATCACACCATTTTCTACATTAATAGAATTCCCAGAGAATATTATCAAAGACAAACTAGCAAACATTTTAGAGAAAATTAACCCAGACAAAACATTGTTACTAACGCATGTTCCACCTTACAATACACTTGATAAAATCTATTCTGGAGAACATGTTGGTAGTACTGGACTACGAGAAATTATCGAGAAATTTAATCCATTAGCTGTTTTTTGTGGTCATATACATGAAGAGCAAGGAGTTACATACATTGGGCGCACAATAGTAATTCATCCAGGGCCAGCAATGAGAGGTTATTACGCTATTGTTAAGATAAATAAGGATAAAATTACACCTATTCTTAGAAAAATATAAACCAACGTAAAGCTAAGATAAATTTTAATGAATAATTACTATGTGAGGTAATTATAGACTTGAAATCTTGCAATTTTGACTTATGAGTTTTAACAAGTGCTAAGTGAAGTATTATGATAAGATAATGATTTAAACTTTGATAAAGAGAGAAGTGCTTTGAGTGAAGGTGAATTATTAATGGTCAAGAAATATGACATTTCTCGAATTCGCCAAGGAATTTCTGCGATTATTGCTAGTATCTTATTTTTCATTGTTGGATATAGAATAAGGCTAGGCTTCATCGCTGTAGCTATTTTAGAAATGAAGGAGGAAGGAATTATTGATCCAGTACTAGCACAAGTTATTCTGCAAGCTATATTCTTTATAAGCTTTCTGAGCGGAGTCTTAGTACTTATTGGAGGCATTTTACATTTATTAAAAAGAAGAAGATTCGTAGCAAATACTCTCATCAGTTTTGGTTCTGGATCAAGCATATTTAACTTGATTCTATTTATGATTACTACTGGTCCTCTGGTTAAATTGATTTTATTGAGAAAAGTTGTAGTTAATGCTGTTGAAATTGGATTTGAATATGTTTTAGTAACATTGGCTTCAATATTCGCATATATTGCTATCATTTCAGAT
The DNA here is from genome assembly GCA_029856635.1 of Candidatus Njordarchaeota archaeon. Classification (GTDB taxonomy): domain Archaea; phylum Asgardarchaeota; class Njordarchaeia; order Njordarchaeales; family JAHKLH01; genus JAHKLH01. The sequence goes on along the minus strand of JAHKLH010000174.1, from coordinate 2,620 downwards.
CTAATTGGATTCACAGTCGCATTCATTGCAGGGTTCTTAACAAATTTATCTAGCTCTATAATGGAATTAATTGTTCTTATAAGATTTTTGGAATTTATCGGTATACGCAAACCACCCCCGCTCATTATGAATGTCTTAAAACTCCTAATGTTATCCGGAGCATTGATGTTCTTTACAGCTTTATTTTATGGAACAAAATGGTACAAAGCGGGATATTGGGTAGCAATAATTGGGATGATATTCTTCATATTTTCGTACATGATAATTCTACTTGGAATAATTAAAGGAGTAGCATCATTTCTTCAATTCTTTTTTGCTACCATTGGATTATTTACTGGGGTTTCTTCAGTAATTTACGGGAAAATAAAAATTCATACTAAATGAATTTTGACTTGGGTTAGAAATTTCCTGATTCGTATTTATTACAAGAGAAAAACATCATTGATATTCGTAAAAGGCTCATGTTGCTTTCGATATTAATTAACTCAAGATGAAGAACTGGTATATTCACTGATTTTCTCAAATAATGTCTTACTTGAAAACAAGTAGGTATATATCTCACTTGAGGTTAACTTCCACGCAATTTCATATGCTCTATTGTTTTCGTCGATTAAAATGGGGTAATAAACCAGCATTGTTTTTTCTACTTTAAATTCTTCAATCGATCTGAAGGTAAGACCTAGACCTTCCTTCATAAGTAAACCAAGAAAAGCACTTCTTATTATATGCTCTTTTCCAGCCATTCCCTCTTCTATGAATCTAATTAGTTCTGGTAAGAACTCATCTAACTCTTCTTGAATAACAGATATCGCTTCTTCTTTTCTGTAATATGTAACTCCAGCTTCATAAATAATGTCTTGGAGATCAGAAAGGATTTTCTGTACCGAGGCAAGAGGTTTAATTAACGGGATTTCTAGTTCTTTCTCATTAATTAATTGAACACCAAGTGCAGAAATATTCTTCGCTAGTAATACTCTAAGTGGTTTAAAGTTTGTGATATCAGTAAAGAATGCATCAATCAATATTCGATATCTTCTTCGTCTAATTGTATATGAAATTAAATACATTGGACCATAAAATCCCAACTTGACTTTGATTTTTTGATATCCCTTTCGAGCTTTTGCGAACTTAACCGTGATTTCTTCGCTCAATTTGCTCACATTAATAAATTGAAAATACAAAATACAATAGATTTTTCACACTATAAAAAAGATTGCTTTTAATCAATTATGAAAAAATCAATTGATATTATTATTTTTTGGAAAGGTTTGGAAAAATGCCTAGGAGAATGCGATGGGGAAAAAGATGGATGCAAATTGAACCATGGATGACAGAAATTGCGCAAATATTTAAGGTTCTTTCATGTGGACCAAGATGGGCAATCATCAAAATATTAAGCACTGGAGAAAAAACAACAGGAGAAATTTTTGATGAATTGGTATCAAAGTACGCGATGAACATGCCTCGCTCATTACTTTATTATCACTTAGACGCACTTGAGAAAGCAGGAATAATTGAAGCAATTGGATATAGAGAAACAGAGAAAGGAGGAGCTCCTGAAAAAGTATGGAGATTAAGAATTCGCAGAATTGTTATTGATATTGTTTCTGGAGACATCAAATTTGAATAATGCTTGTCTTTATAAGCATCTTATTCTCTTTTGAGAATCCTATGGATTTTTATTCATGGAATTCAATAAAAAGCCCTATGGCTTTCTTGCAATTATGTAGACCCCACAATATTTTATTTTTACCTTATATTTCCACGCCAATCTAGGGAATTCTCCTTCATCTGGGCTAAGTGTACTTTCTTTAGTAGTCTCAAATAGCTCGATTTCAAATCCAAGTTTTTCAAGAAACTCTCGATATCCAATTTTATTTAATGCAAAACTAATATCATGAATTATTTCAATAAGACTAGGTAAGTGCTTAAAGCTCTCAAGATAGGTGATACCATCTGCAATAAAAAGATAACCTTTTGAACGAAGAATACGATAAACTTCATGAAAAGCAATGTAGTTCATTGGTATATTACCAAAATCTCCAGAGCTTACCACAATATCAACGGAATTCGTTTTTATTGGAATTCTCGTAGCATCAAATGCGGCAAATGATGTGTTTTTAATATTTTTCTCATGCAAGAAAATACGCCATGCACCAACTACGGTAGGTTCTATGTCATTCATTAATATTTTAGCCTCCTTATTGAAATATAATATTAATGGAGTGAATCCTCCGCCAAGACCTGATGCAATGTCAAGAATAAGCTTATTTCTTTTTGCAACTTCTTTTGCCATTTGAACATAAAGAGAAATTTCTTTCTTAATTATAATCTGATAAGCGTCTTTCCAATTAATTTCAATCCATTTCAGTTGATTAGCAAAAAACCCACGCGAATCAAATTTCTCAAGAAGTTTGATGGAATTCTCATTAAAGGGTAGACTAGTAAAGATAGGTATTCCACATCGAACTGGAAAGCGAAAAATTGAATCCTCTGTCACTAATTCTCCATTCCACCATGCATCATTTAAAAAGTTTCCCCTGTATTTAAGTTCATAATGAAGTACTGGAACAACGAATTTATTTTGCCAATCACGTATCATTTGTGCTTCCCATTAATT
>JAHKLH010000173.1 GCA_029856635.1 Candidatus Njordarchaeota archaeon | reverse complement strand
GTATTACCATATTTAGAAGTAGTAATACAAATGAAAACACAAGTATTAAATCCCAAAAGACGTCAATAATGACGCAGTTAACAACATTAATTACAATTGATGCAAATAATTCATTACGGAATTCTAATTAGGAAGATAGTTGCCCCGCGGGGATTCGAGCCCCGGCTTCCGGGTCCGCCCGCGTCCTCACCGGCTCCAAAGGCCGGCGTGCTTGACCACTACACAACGGGGCAACAGTGTTTTAGTAATGTTTTCCATAGTTATTGTAATTTCTTGGGATTTTTAAAGCTTTTCCCTTAGTAGAAATGCTGAAAGAGTTTTTTACATAAAAAATGACCATTTTTGATTCAAGTATTGCTTAATTTAACGGTATTCATTATGAGTGCTGTAATCAGTATACGGATTTCGAAGAGTCTTAGGGAAAAGATGGAGAGTATCCCTATTGATTAGAGGAGTGCGATTGAGCGTTTTATTGAGCAGAAGATTAGAGAGTATATGAAGAAGAAATATTTGGAGATTGCTAGACGTTGTCGTGAAAAAATGAAGATGTTGCCTATTAGTAGTGCTGAATTGATTAGAGAAGATAGGGATGTGCTGTAAAGCAAGTAATTCGTTATCTATCAATGTTTATTGTAATACTTTAATAACTCTTATTTGGGAAATAAGATGCGTTTTAGCGAATACGTGGACTTTTTGTTCGCTCCTTCAGTCTTCCTTCTGGGATTAATAATGGTTATTACTAGTGCCATTGCAGGGGGATTTTTAACCACTGAAATATTCTTGTTCCTTAGGATTGGTGGTAGTATTCTAGTATTTGCTGGGTGCTTTGGACTCGCTCTGCCCTTAGCAAAGGCTGTATTCTCTGCATCATTAGAGAGAGAAATTAGCATGGGTAAAAGAAGAGAGATTCTTGAAATAATTGAATATCAGAAGGAACTTGTCAGGATTGCAGAAGAACAAAGAAAAAGCATTATTCATTAACCCAGGGTATTTCAACTTCGTCAATTCTCCACATCGGCCACACGTAGCTCTCTTCTACTGGAACTGGTTTCCCGTATTTATATGCCAAAACAGTCGTCCAAGCTATCATGGCACCGTTATCTCCGTACCATTTCGGTTGCACATAAAATCTGGCATTGTGTTCTTCCGCCATTTGTTTTAGCATTGTTTGTAATCTTTTATTCGCTGCAACACCACCACAAAGCAATACTTCTTTCTTCTTCGTATGAGCAAGTGCTCTTTCGGCAACCTCACATAACATTGCAAAGGCAGTCTCTTGAATTGAGTATGCGAGGTCTTCAATTGATACGTTTTTTCTTTCTTGTAAAATTTTTTGAACTGCTGCTAGGATCCCAGCGAAACTTAAATTTGTTCCCTTTACCACATATGGTAATGCTACGTAATTTCTCCCTTTCTTAGCTAGTTTTTCAATAATGGGACCACCATATCCGGAAAATCCTAGCATTCTCGCGCACATATCGAGCAGATTACCAAGTGTTATATCTAATGTTTCCCCAAAAACGCGATATTTTTTATCAGCATATGCGATTATCATCGTATGCCCTCCACTTACTAACACAACCAGCGGGTCTTTGGCCCCCGTTAATTTTTTAGCTATTTCAATATGCGCAACACCATGATGAACACCATACAATGGAACATTGAAGTACAAGGATAGCGCCCTTGCAACAGTAGCACCCACTCTCAAGCATGGTCCAAGCCCAGGTCCTCTTGCAAAGCCTATTGCAGCTATTTTACCATTCATTTCCCTGACTTTCTCCACCGCTTTTTTGACCAACTCATGAATTACTTTTGAATGATGCTCAGCAGCCTCTCTTGGATGAATTCCTTTTCCTGGTTGGAACTCCATCATGTGAGAAAAGTCTAAAATTATCTCACTATCAAGTGATGCAATTCCTACGCCACATGTGTGAGCTGTAGATTCTATTCCAATTACAAATTTTCTCATTTGTCTCCCTTAGATGATAACAATGAAGTATATGAAAAATGTCATGTTTCAATTAATTCTCTTTGAGCGATTTCAAGTTTATTTCTGCAGACTATCTAAAATTGAATATTTTTACAAAAAGTCAAAGAAATTCAATATTTGAAAAAATCTGAAATGAGGAGGAAATATATTTTAATTAAAATTTTTTATACTTAATGCAGTAGTAAACTTTACACACATATGTATGAAAATGTGACCGGCTGAGGAAGTGAGGGATGTATAATGGCGGAAGTAAAAACAATAAGATTTGTTGTAAAAGGTGGCGAAATACGACCAGGCGGAGCCCTTGCACCAACTCTTTCTAGCTTGAGATTACCTGTGGGTAAAGTTGTAGCCGAAATGAATAAAGCAACATCTAAATGGAAAGGCGTTCCATGCATTGTCGTTTTAGAAGTAATTCCGGCCGAAAGAAAATTCAAAGTAATCTCCGCAAAGCCTACAACAGCAGGATTATTAATGTTAAAGGCCAAGAAGAATAAAGGCAGCGGAAAAGCAGGTCACGAGAGCGCTGCTGACTTGAAGTTCAAGGATGTCGTTGAAGTTGCTCGAGAAAAACTTCCAGATTTAAATGTCAAATCACTTAAAGCAGCAATAAAATGCGTCCTTGGAACAATGGTTTCAATGGGATTCACTGTGGAAGGTCATCATCCCAAAGAAGTCCAAAAGAACATAGATGAATGGATGAAGAAGTGTAATATTAAAAATGAACCTGTTTATTAAGCTGAAATCTTTTGTCTTTCCTCCTTTTTCTGATTAGTGTTACAAAATGTTAGAACAAGAGTTAAATACCTGGGTTCTCATCCATGGTTCTGCTAAAGTCGAGCTCAAAAGTGGAATAATGAATGTATTCGGATATACTTTAAAAGCACCAACGTCATTAGAAGTTCCGATAGGACGCGTAATTCCAGCATTTGTGAAAGGAAAAATTGTCGTTATATCTGGTTATATCGAAATAATCACCAAAGATCCTTTTCCTAAAAAATGGCTTTTAGCTATTGATGAAATAAAGAGGATGGCATCAAAAAGAAAGCCAATAATTGTTATTGTTATCGGCGGAACCGATGTAGGCAAATCTTCATGGATCCTATATGCTACAAATATTCTTGTGCAATCTCAGATGAAAGTTGGAATAATAGATGGTGATATTGGCCAAGCAAAAGTAGGCCCTCCCGCCACTATAAAATCGGCTATTTGCAAAAAGCCAACTCTTTTCTTAGAGGATTTAAAAACAAAAGAACTCGTCTTCATTGGTGGAAAAACTCCTGCTGGAAGACTCCTTCAAATATCGTGTGGCATTACACATTTGGTTAATAAATTAAAGAATGATGTTGATGTTATTTTAATAGATACGACCGGGTTCGTTTTTTCTGGACCAGCTCGTGCCTTAAAACTATCAAAAATTTCGCTGATTAACCCTGATCTTATCATATTCATTGAAGTTGGAAGAGAATTAGAGCACCTGCGTCAAATTCTTAAGAATCACTATAAGATTCTACGTTTACCTCGACCAGAAACCATGAGACCTGTTGCACGTGAATATAGAATTCAGCTTCGAAAAGAAGCATATAAACGATTCTGGCATCGTTCAATTCGAAAAAAACTAATTTTGAAGCTATCAGACATCTTTATAGAAAACGCATACCTTGGAAGCGGAATTTCGATTAACCATGAAGCAATTAATGAAAATACCGTTTATGCTGAAATAGGACCAGATTATTTCCTTTGTATTACAAAGTCATATATTACTAACGAATTACGTCGAAAAATTTATAGAAAAATGAAAGAGCTTTGGAAAAAACTCAGTCTTTATGCACTTGCCGCACCCTATGCTAAAACACCCCCACTAGCAGAAATCAAGGCACTTTGTGGTGAGAAATTACAAGAGATAATAGAAATGATACGACGATCCCCACCGCGTATTGAAATACAAGTTGTTTCAGAAGATATTTACAAGAATCTGTTAGTTGGAATTGTTGGACAAAGCGGAGAAGATATTGGAATTGGAATCCTTGAGAAAATAGATTGGGTAAATAAAACTATTGAAATTAATTC
>JAHKLH010000172.1 GCA_029856635.1 Candidatus Njordarchaeota archaeon | reverse complement strand
GATGAAGATCTTTGAATTGTCTCTTATCATACATAGCAGTTATCAGAGCACATGCGTTTTTGAGAAGGAACTGAAGAATAAAATAGTCGAAAGATTCTCATCAAACACTAAAGCATTGTTTTAAGAAAATTAAGTAATTTAATAATCATTGGAGATTTAAAATTATCTCAAAAGGAAGTAAGAAAATGAAGTATTTATTCAAGAAGATGCGCTAATATTATGTAATCACAAGGCTTATTGTATTTAGGTGTATTACTGGTATACAACAATAATAAGAAATAATAAGGAGTAACTAATGTCACATATTGAGGAAGAAGCTGCAGTTTTTCTCACAAAATTTCTTCGGAATATTGATAAAATAAGTCTGAAGAAATTCATTTATAAGTTACCTCAAAAGGGAAAGAAGAGGAGAAAACTTCAAAGAATTTTATATGGTGTTATAAATAACTTTTACTTAATTAATTGGTTGCTAGATTACATAGAATTGCCAAAATCTGATTATGAATTGAATCTATTGCGTGTAATAACATATAGAATTGCTATTGAGAAAAATTTTGAAGTATTAAATAGAATAGACAGAGTATACAAGTACGAGTTAAATGAGCTAAGAGCATTATTTGGGAATCTTTTAGGGAGTATAAATAAAATGAATTATGTTGATAAACTCGCACTTAAATATTCTTTTCCAAAATGGGTCGTTGAAAAATTATTAAGTTGGATTCCCATCGGGAAACTTGAATCAATGTTGGCTGGATTGAATCAACGAACATGTCAATGGGCCGTGGTTAATTCATTAAAAGTAGAGTTGGATGAGGTTATTGAATCCTTGAAAGAGGAAGGATATAAGGTTGTTCCGGATACTGATTTTTATGATGTTATTTGCATTAAGCATTTACCAAAACCGTTAGAAAAAAGTAGTGCTTATAAGAACCAATGGATATTACTTGCGGATAAATCATCAATATCGGCGGTACATGCGTTAGATCCGAGACCAGGTGATATCATCTTAGATTTGTGTTCTGCTCCAGGAATAAAGCTAATTTGTAGCGTTTTTCGCATGAAAGAGGGGAAAATCATTGCCGTTGATGTATCAGAGGAAAGAGTACAACGAATGAAGCGGCTTTTAAAAATGTATGAGGTAAAGAAGTACGTTGATGTAAAAATTATAGTAAAGGATGCAAGAAAATTGTCATTAGATGATGTAAACGCTTGTAACAAAATTCTATTAGATCCCGAATGCACAAGTAGTGGAATTATTCCTAGAACACCTGATGTGAAACTTAGATTAACTCCAGAAAGACTCAAATTATTATCAGAATTACAGAGAGAATTATTATTTAAAGCCATTAAAATAGGCAATGAAGTCAACGCAGATTATATTGTTTACTCTGTATGTTCAATTTTCCCAGAGGAAGCTGAACTACTTATTGAAGAAGTTTTAAATAAATTTAATTTAAAGACGTCAGATCTTCGCTTCGGGATTGAAGCATATATTCCCAAAACGGGAAGAAGATTCTTTCCTCACATTCACAAGACATTAGGATTCTTCGTTTCTAAAATCTTATTATGAGCATTTTAGCAGAATTACAAGTATTTTTATTTTAGGTGATTAAATGAAAAATAACAAAAAAATCATGGAAAAATTCATAGAAATACTATCTGAGCTCATTAAATATAAAACCGTAGCCAGAAATACGGAAGAATGTCAAAAATGTGCCGATTACTTACGTTCAATACTCAGAGAATTTGGATACAAAGTTGATGTTGTCAAAATTGGTAATATGAATCCCGTTATTTTCGCTGAAATCGAGGGAGAAAGCAACACATCATTGATCTTTTATGACCATTATGATGTGCAGCCAGCGGAGCCCTTAGAGGAATGGAAAATTGCTAAGGATAATGAGACAATAAAGCTAAATCCATTTGAACTCGCGAGAATCGGAGATAAACTCTACGGCCGCGGTGTTGCAGATAATAAGGGAAATATCGTTTCAAGAATTCTTGCTGTCTGGTCAATTCTTGAAGAAAAAGGCAAATTACCCTGCACAATAAAGTTCGTCATTGAAGGGGAAGAAGAAGCAGGTTCTCCTAATCTGAAAAAAGCTTTGGATGAAAAAAGGAAATTCTTTGAAAATTGCATGGGAGTAATATGGGAATTCGGTGGGTTTAATAAAGACAATACAATTAATTTAATCCTCGGATTAAAAGGAATAGTTTACGCAGAAATACGTAGTGAAAGACTCAGTAGAGATGCTCATTCCTCATTAGCGTGTGTTCTCCCAAGTGCTACATGGGATTTAATAGAATTTTTAGTTGAATTAAGAAATACAATAAAAACCTCTAAGAAGTTCTTCGAAGGAATAATAGATGCGAAGAAAATAATAGAAGACATAAGAAATAGTGGATTTTCCATATACTTTGACAGTGAAACGCTCAAGGAAGTTTATAACATAAGCAAATTCTACTCCAGTTTACATGGAGAGCTCTCTGACACTGAAGCTCTATACCATTATTACGGTTCACCAACTATAAATATCGATGGTTTTCTGGCAGGTTATACAGAAAAGGGTCCCAAAACAGTATTACCTCGAGAAGCATTAGCCAAAATTGACTTTAGATTAGTTCCATTCCAGAAACCAACAAATGTGATGGACATTATTAAGACACTTGCTGAAAAAAGAAACCTAAGTGTGAAATTCTTCTCTTCCACCGAGCCAACCTATACCGATTTCAAAAACCCATTTGTTCAATTCATAATAAAAGTATTAAACAAAATACATCAGGACTTTTACATTGAACCTTGGTCACCAGGCTCAGGACCCATGCATTTATTCACAAATTATCTTAAATTACCGTGTGTCGCGGGAATAGGCGTAGCATATTGGGATTCTAGAGGACACGCACCAAATGAAAATATTAGAATAAAAGATGTAGAAAAAGCAATAGAATTGATAAGAGAAATTATCCTTAGTGCCCCCGCCGGGATTTGAACCCGGGTCACCGGCTTTCTCTGGGTCCGCCATTCTTTTTCCTTGAGAGGCCGGCATGCTTAACCGGGCTACACCACGGGGGCTATTAGTATCCACATTATTTTCTATGTACGTAAACTTAAAAAGTTTAATTAAATAAATGCACATCAGAATACATGAGTTATAGAATAATTTACGATTTTAATCATGCAAGTGCGAGTATCAGAGTTTTACGCTTTTTGGCTAATTTTATTGCGTAATATCTAAAAGGAACTTCTAAAATTTATGCAAATTTTTATCATGAGACACGACATGTGATTAATTATAGTCCGATTATGTTAACAAATTCCTTTGGATTCATAACAATTACATTAATTTGTTTCCTTATCTCCTTTCTTTTCTGTAGTATGTTCTTGTCACTTGTTACTAAATATTCAATTCCCATGCTTCGTTTAAGTATATTCACAATTGAAACGTGAATAGCATCTAATGTCTTTAACTTCAGATGTGCTGCTAATCTCATGGATTCTGCTATCTCAATTGGTGCAGAAAAAAAACCATTCATGGGAATCTCTATTAGTCGATTAGATCCTACTATCTCTAGTGAATACTTTTTTATCAAGTATTTTATTATACCAATGATTAAACTAACTTTGTCAAATTTGGAAAGTAATTTCATCAATTTCTCCGGAAATACAAGCTCTCCTGTTTCGAGTAATCTGGATAAAACTGATGATAATTCAACTACAGTTATGTATGATATAATTTTTCTAATGAATCTTGATTTTAGAATTTTCGTTGCAAAAATATGGTCAGGGTCTCCTGGTTTATAGCAAGCAATGATAACAGAAGTGTCTAAATATACGCAGATACTCATCTTTCTCTGACCTCAGAGACAATTTCGGCCGCGGTTTTCTTTGATTTTATCACAAATGGCATTTCCTCCTTGAGGAGTTCATTAACAATTTCGTCAACATCAGATGTTATTATCCTTTGAATAAACATTCTATTAATTCCCTCTTTAACAAACGCTCGTATTGCTTCACTTCTGCTTTTGAAAAGTCCCATTTTGATAAGTAGATCCAGAGCTATTATGT
>JAHKLH010000171.1 GCA_029856635.1 Candidatus Njordarchaeota archaeon | reverse complement strand
ATCGCTTTTATTATCCTTCTTGTGCTCTTATTGAGCACGTGATCTGCTTTTTCTCATTTACCTATAATGCTTTCAAAATATATACTTGATGAATATATTTATATTTAATGTGCGGTTTTTGTTATTTTTAATCATTAAATTCTAGAAAATATTGATTAGAATAATCAATTATAATACCAAATTGACTCCAAATAAGCAGAAATATCAGTGCAATAAATATATTCTAAAAATCCGAAAATATGTATTTATACACAGATACATATTCAATGAGCAAACCATATGGAGCAATATTACAAAGTCGCTAAATATAGTCCACTTGTAGTCAAACACATCACAACAGTTCTCAAAAATATGAATACTCCCCTTCTTTTATCATCATGTTTTATTATTGCAATGACCACAACTTATTTCCTTTGCATTTTTGAGGGCATGTCTTCTCTATGCTTCATTTAGACTCGTTTGCAATGCTGGTTGAAATTCCTCAAAATGTTTTTTAAAACCAATTTAATAATCAAGTGAATAATAGAATAATTAACTAGGAATATACAATAATGAAACAAGAGTTTTTATTTTTAAGGAATATTTTTCATTTGGTGAAAAAGCATGTCATTTAAAAAAACAGTGCTGGAGGTTAAGAACCTTTATGTACGATATTCAACATTAAGAGGCTATGTTAAGGCAAATAATGATGTCTCATTTACATTACATCGTGGAGAAACACTTGGAATCGCTGGTGAAAGTGGCTGTGGAAAAACAACAATTGGTTTAACTATACTCAGAATACTACCAAGAAATGCAATAGTAGAAAAAGGACAAATTTTGCTTGATGGACAAGATATATTGAAACTCTCTGAACGGGAAATGCAAAAAATACGATGGAAGAAGGTCTCAATGATTTTTCAAGGAGCTCTAAATGCACTTAATCCGGTATTAAAAGTTGGTGACCAGGTGGCGGAGGTATTGGTTTTACATGAGGGAATGGATAAAAGGGATGCATTAGAAATTGTAAGAGAAACATTCGTAGAGCTTGGTCTTGATCCAAGTTTTGTAAATGCATATCCTCATCAGCTTTCAGGAGGAATGAAACAACGCGTTGTAATTGCAATGGCATTAGCCTTAAAGCCCGCAGTAGTGATCGCAGATGAGCCAACAACCGCGCTTGATGTCACAATACAAGCACAGATAGTTGATTTACTTAAGAAATTGCAGAAAAGGTTTGGTTTATCGTACATATATATAACACATGATCTTGCAGTATTAGCGGAAATTGCTGACTCTGTTGCAATAATGTACGCGGGATATATTGTTGAATATGGTGATGTAGTCTCAATATATACAAACCCAATTCATCCGTATACAAAGGGCCTAATAGCATCAATTCCATCAATCTCTGCTATAGGAAAGAAGAAATTATATTCAATACCAGGAGCTCCTCCTGATCTACGGTTTTTACCTCCTGGTTGTCCATTTGCAGATCGTTGCCCGTTAGCTACTGATAAATGCAGAAACGAACTTCCAGCATTACAAAAGGTTAATAAACAATTAGTAAGATGCCATTATGCTGAGAATCTTAATGGTGTCCCACCAGACGAAATATGGAGAAAAGTATATGAAAAACAATTATGATTATACTTGCTAATGAGAATGTAATATGGTGACAATGATGGGAAATCAGTTACTATTCACCGTTAGAGATTTAAGAAAATGGTTTCCAATTAGGCGAGGTATTTTAGATGTTCTAAAGCGACGGCCACGGCTTTATGTGCATGCTGTTGACAGAATATCATTTACAATTAAAAGGCGTGAGATTTTCGGACTAGTTGGTGAAAGTGGATCTGGAAAAACTACGACGGGGAAATTGCTTATAAGATTACTTGATCCAGATGAGGGTGAAATAATATTTCATGAGGATGGTAATTCCGTTGATCTTGCCAAATTGTCATCAAAAGAATTAAGACCATATAGAAAAAAACTTCAGATAATATATCAGGATCCATATGGATCACTTAACCCACGTATGCGAATACGTGACATTGTTGCAGAGCCCCTTGAATATCTAGAACCAGAGTTAACTTCTGAGGAAAGACTTGAGAGAGTTATAGAAACCCTTAAATTAGTAAGACTCACACCTGTTGAAGAATTTCTTAATAAGTTTCCACACCAACTAAGTGGAGGTCAAAGGCAGAGAGTTGCTATTGCTCGCGCTATAATTCTCCGACCATCTTTTGTAGTGGCTGATGAGCCCGTCTCGATGATTGACGTATCTATGCGAGCAGGAATATTAAACCTGTTGAATGAAATGCGAGAAAAGTTAGGAATATCATTTTTGTACATTACGCATGATCTAGCAACTGCAGGTTATATTACTGATAGAATAGCAGTCATGTATCTAGGAAAAATTTTTGAAATTGGACCATCTGAGAGAATTCTCAAGAATCCAATGCATCCATACACGCAAGCACTTATATCTGCAATCCCAGAACCAGATCCAACGAAGAAGAGAAAAAGGATTCTTCTCCGTGGAGAAATACCATCGCCAATATTTATTCCAAGTGGTTGCAGGTTTAGGACACGATGTCCTATAGCTAGAGAAATATGCAAGAAAAAAGAACCAAATTTCGTTGAAATAGAACCAAATCATTTCGTAGCTTGTCATCAATATTCATAAAAAAGCAAAAGTAATGCATGACTACTAGGGCTTGTTATTAGACATTCAATGCCTGCATTTTTTACCGATTAGTTTGTTGCTCACCTTGATTATTCCCAATAGGATGCCAAAATGGATGGACAAACTTACAATGAACACTCTTATTCGCTTTTCTGCATTCATAAAGTTTTTACGATTTGATTTTAGTTAGTAATTAGAATTAGTTGAATATTCCTCAAAAGAATATTCCTAGGACGTTCATATAGACTTCACTGCTCCTCCTTTTAAAGCGAGAGATATTACTAGAGTATGAGCACACATGAGCACGAAGCTAAAGAGAGTAATAGACTTCACAAGCAGCCTAACGGAAGAGAAGATAGTAAAAGCAATAAGAAAAGAACGATTCGGAGAAAAATACGAAAAGCTGCACTGCCCACACTGCGGATCAAGCAGAGTAATCAGAAAGGGAAGAATGCGCAACAAGCCGTACTTGCAAAGATACTACTGCAAAAAACTGCGGAAAATGGTTTAATGACCTCACAAGCACAATATTCAGCAGAAGAAAAATAAGCATAAGAGATGTACTCCTCATGGCTTATCTTCTGCTAAAGCTAGGAATGAGCATAATGGCAATCAGCAGAGAGCTAGGAGTGTGCTATAAGACAGCATATTATATGGCAAAGCGAATACTTCAGCAAGCAGAGTTCTTCAGAAGCGTGTTCAAGGCACTTCTGCCAGTGGAGATTGACGAGGTCTATCAGAACGCATGCACGAAGGGACTTAAAAAAGGTCAAGGCGCAGAGGGCTAAAAGCCAGAGGAAGAGGGACATACCTAACTGAGTGCGTGCCTGTTTTTACGATAGTGAGCAGGACTAGCGAGACTACTATCTTCGTGGCTGGATTCTCAGCAGATTCTAGTGAGATTAAGCGCAAGGTTATTCCTTTCATCGGTCTTCGTGGCCCTGTCATAATCGATGCTTTCAGAAGCTATTTTGTGGTTTTTGGTTATAAGCATTTTGTTATTAATCGTGGGAGCTCGCGCTTGCTTCGTATTCTTCATACTAATCATTGTGAGTCTAGGAGTCTTTGTTTTCGTATTTTTATGGCTCCTAAGCGTGGTGTTTCTAAAGTATATCTTGATCTTTATGCTGCTGGGCGACTTTCTATGCTAACTTCTATTCTGCTGAGCCTTGTTTGGCTTTAACTGCGTTGTGCTTCATGCTTGTTGGTGAGGTGTTATAGGTGTAATGAGGTCTATATAAGCAATCGCAGTCTTTGACCTACATACAAATATTGTTTTCATTTAGAACCCACAAAGGCCGAACATGTATTGCGTCGCAGAGCACGAATAATAAACAAAATCAGAAATTAACTCAAGCACGAATTCGTACAAATGCGCTGTAGGGTGCGAATATCAGCTTGTGCT
>JAHKLH010000170.1 GCA_029856635.1 Candidatus Njordarchaeota archaeon | reverse complement strand
GCATAGAACCCACCTCAACCAGAGGCTATGTCGAGCATATCTCACGTAATTTTCAAACCTGTTATATTAACCTACTACCAGCTAATCACTGTGCGATTAGTAATGGTGCTATATTGCAACAATTCTTGAAGGACTGAAGAAGCTAATTCTTAAACTAGATATTTACATAAATATTTTATGAAGACTGAGTGAGTGATGATGCCGTTACTTTTATTATCCTACGCCGGAGCATTCCTATTAAGTGATGACTTAAAGGACATAAAATTTGCACCCTTTGGAAAAGAAAAACCTGGTAAAGAACGAGCAATAGAAGCACTTTCATTAATTGAACAAGGAAAAAAAGTTCCAGAGGAAATCGTTGAATTACTGAAAAATGTTACCGGTAAAATAAAAGTTGATAACCCTCAATTACTCAACATGCTAAAATCAATATTCCCCGAAAAAGAGTTTGAAGTCATAACCAGTGGAGATGTATTAGTTCGGGCTCGAGAATTAATTAGTGAAGAACTTGCTAAAATTTTCGGTACACGAGAAAAATACGTCGAATTTGCTAATGAAGTCGGCTGCGAAATCGCACGAGAAGCCGTAAAAGAAGCTGGAGAAAGAAGAGACCAAATAGTAATCAAAGCACTAGCAATTTTCGAGGACATGACAAAGTATATTAACTCCCTAGTGAATCACATTCGCGAATGGTACGGGCTTTACTTCCCAGAACTTAACAAACTAGTTGAAGATCATGAACTCTTCCTCGAATTAATAGTAAACTTAACACGACATGAAGCGTTCACCGAAGAAAATCTTAGAAAATTCATTAAAAACGAAAGATTGATAAAAGAGATAATAAGCGCACGAGAAACAACAGCAGGCGCAAGATTTCGAGATGATGACCTTGAAAGCGTAAAAATAGTCGCCCAACGTGCTTTAGATTTAATTCATGAAAGAGAAAGATTACGAAATTACATAGCAGGAGTTATGAGTGAGATCGCACCTAACTTAACAAAGATAGCAGGACCAATTATTGCCGCAAAACTTTTGGCAAAAGCAGGATCACTAGAAGACCTAGCAAAACTCCCCGCATCTACGATCCAAGTATTGGGAGCAGAAAAAGCGTTATTTAGGGCCTTAGCGGGCAGGGGAACTCCCCCCAAGCACGGGATCATTTTTGTACATCCTCTAATTCAGCGAGCTAAATGGTACTTGCGGGGCAAGATCGCACGAACTCTCGCCGCAAAACTTGCAATAGCCGCAAAAGTTGATTACTATTCAGGCGAGATTATTGCTGACGAACTCATAAAAGATCTTGAAAGAAGATTCAAGGAACTCCACGAAAAATATCCTAAGCCACCTGCCGAGAAACTTCGTAAAAAGAGAAGAAGACGTGCTAGACCGAGAAGGAAAAAGTAAATATGTTAAAATTCGTCGTTCTATAGTTCTGCTATTTGTGTGGATTATTTTACTGGTAATTCAAATGGGCTTGGGATAAAGTCTATCTTCTCAAACTCTATTGCTATGAAAGGCTTCTTTAGCTCCCTCGCACTATAAAGGGATTTTAATGTTCTAATGAGCTCCTCTTTTGTTTTTCCCGGGAGTATTCGAGAAATATATTCCTTCTCTGCTAATTCGAATGCATCTTTGTAAACTCTGACTTCTTTTACTCTTGCACGCACAATGTTTGCAGCTGAGTCAAACATCAGTAGGATGTCTCCCTCCTTAATTCTCTTGAAAGGTGATTTTAATAAGTGAACTTCCACTGTTTTTTCTCCCCGTGCAATCATCATTAAGAAACGTGCTTTGACGGGAAGGCAATGAATCATTGCATCACCTCAATTGAAAATTTGATCATTGTTTTTGAGAATCATGACATCCTCATTAATGCTAAGTGATTTCGCTATAAAGATCATTGAATTCGTTGTTCTTCTTATTTGTGAAATCTTCTCAAGTTTTTCGCGTGTTCGTGCCAAGTATAGGGCATCAATTCCAAAACTATTTGCTCCAGAAATATAGCGTGTTGAATCATCAATGAGTAAAACCTTATCTTTGCTAACCTTAGCTATTTTTAATGCATACTCGAAAAATGTTGGAAATTGTTTTCCCGTGTAGATTGCTTTAACATTTGTAGCATACTCAAGCATTTTAGCGAATGCTCCTTCAACAAGATAAATATCATCCTTATCATACTTTCGTCCAATAGCCCATATATCCCCTCCAATCACAATAAGTTTTGCACCATTTCGTAATACTTTGAATGCAAAATTAAGTTGTTGATACGTTACATCACGTGAGGCGCCAAGCAAAACTATATCAATGGGTGAATTATGGGTGAATTCTATCCAAGGTATTTGAGCAAAGTCCATGTGTTGATACTCACCAATCAAGAACACTCGTAGCCTCTTTTTCTTTTCTAGATAAATTTCACGTAAAACCTCAAGAGCAATCCTAGTTGGATTTAGAATTTGATCGGTTTCTGCGCGAATATTACAAGACTTCAATATATTGACAATCTGCATTCTTGAAAGTCTTCCAACATTGGTAGTAAAAAACACTTTGATTTTTCTCTTTTTACAAAACTCTAATAATTCGGGAACATCATCAAAAACTTCTGCGTGTTCCAAACTCGTTAATAGTGTTCCTTCTATATCAATAAACAGACATTGTTTCCCTAAAAGAATACCAATCACCTTCATGTAAATTCACCAACAATTTGAATGTACTCATGCTTAGTTACTGCAAATCATGCTCATGTTTAGAAGAAATCGTAAATACATTTACTCATAATTATCTTTTCATTTTAAATGATGGGGATGAAAAATGGTTCTTAAATGGGCAAAGTTAGCAAAAGAAGCAATTGCCGTCTCACTCAAGCCCGTAACTGAGCATTACCCTTATAAAATTACGAAGGAAGCACCACCTGGATTTCGAGGAAAAATACAATATAATCTCGAAAAATGCATTGGTTGTGGCATGTGTTGGTTAAACTGCCCCGCAAAAGCAATTGAGCCAGTCCCTACCGAAAAAACCAGAACTAAGAAAAAACCAAAATTCTACCTTTACCGCTGTATTTATTGTGGTTTTTGTGCAGAAGTGTGTCCAACAAAAGCAATTACTTTAACTCAGGACTACCATACAGCAACGCTAAGGAAAGAGGATCTCGTGATTGAGTAAAAGAAAATAAAACTGATTTGCTAAGTTTTTTAACTGTGTTCTTTAAGCAATTTTCCTAAGAGCCTAATTCCTTCATCTATCATGTTCTCTGGCAGGAGTGAATAGCTTAATCTCATCGTATGAGTTGGCACTTCTTTCATTTGATAAAGCTTGTTTTCATGTACATCATAGATGTATGCAAATTGTGGTAATGGGTAAAATGCCTTTCCTGGGACATACGAAATAGCATTTGGAATTGCTACTTTCTCGAGAAATACTTTTGAATCGAAATCTTTTTTGCTGTGCTCATACCAGATAAAGAATCCTCCAGTTGGAGTTGTATGCCAACCTTCTGGGAATGACTCATCAATTGCTTTCTCCATAACTTTTGCTCTTTTCTCGTACTCCTTAACTACATCAGGCAACACTTTATCAATGTATTTCTCATAGTACTTTTTGAGTACAATTTGCATAAGCATTGGTGTGCACAAGTCCATATATCCCTTTGCCTTAATTAGTTCTTTCCTAATAGGATCTGGAGCAACATAGTATCCAATTCTTGCAACGAAGGCTTCCTTGGATGATGTTCTTAAATACATAACCCATTTGTTCTCCTTATCAAAACTCTTAATTGTTGGTAATCTTTTGCCACCAAACTGAATTTCTCTGTATGCAGCATCCTCAACTAGAAGAATTTCATGTGAAGCTGCTATTTCATAGAGCTTCTTTCTTCTGTCTAGTGGTAGTGTTTTGCCCGTGGGATTATCAGAGTCTGCAACAATGTAAATCATATCTGGTTTCTTATTAAACTCTTTTTCGACCTTCTTAATAGCTCCCTCCACCGCTTCAGGAATAATACCTTTTTCGTCGCATGAAACCATGACTAATCTCGCACCAAATCGCATTGCTGGGCCTAAGAAACCAAGATAAATAGGTTCTGT
>JAHKLH010000017.1 GCA_029856635.1 Candidatus Njordarchaeota archaeon | reverse complement strand
TTAAACACAAACTTTTTAAGGAAATGCAAAGGTTACTTGGTGTGAGCGTTAAGGAAAAACTACTTCAGATATTTAAGCAAATCTTTCCTCTCATGTGAGGAGCTTGCTTCAAGTTTAGAAAGGAATTGCTTAATTATATTTTTGCTTAAGTTAAGTTCATCAGCAAGTTTTTCAATTAATTCATTACCTGAGAGATGCTTAGAATATTCTTTATACTTCTCTTTAAGCCACTGTTTATTTACAACTTCGCAATATACTGGAATCTCGATGCGTCTTGAAAGTTTATTTTCTTGCTGACCATATAAAAAGGAGATAGCAAACCAAGCTTTTTTTCTATGTGTTTTGATTGGTATTTTGATGAATAATTTAAATGTCTTTGTGGTATTTGATGGTAACATAATCTTTGGAGCCTCCTTATTCAAATGAATGAAATTAAGAGCATTTTTTCTAATAAATGCTTTGATTATTAATGGTAATTTGCTTTTATTCTTTAAAGTAACTGTAATAATTTCCTCGCTTAAGCAATACCGGGGAATACTAAGTGTAGCTTCAATGCTTTTCTCTACTAAGAGTGTGGTGAAAATTTTTCCCGTTTTCCCTGTTTTATCTTTATAGTATACAGTTAGTGGGTATATTCCTTCAAATGCAGAAATGTTGATTTTATTTCCGATTTTCTTGAGTACTAACTGTGGTGGATGTTTTATAATCATATTACTGGCATTTTTGAGTAAAACAATATCTTCGCTAGTTGTAAATATATATTTATGTTCATCAAACTCACGGTCATAAAAAACAGGGATTGTTTGTTTATAAGTGATTCTCTTTCGTTGGTAGAGTTTTATTTCTGCAGTATTTGCTGTGGGAACGCATTCTATGATTAGAGATTCCACATCTTGATTACTGCGGGTTATAACTTTGGCTCGTTTTCTTATTAGAAGTCCAGAAGAGCGGATTTGCATTTTTTGTGATTTCAAAATTCCAATTCGAGTAAGCTTTTGCTTAATAGGTGGTGATAAAAGAGAAATCTTTGGAACATAAGTGAATGCTGATATTTCCTCTCTTCCTGTCTGAATAACCAAATCGGATTTTCCTATACCAAAAAGATTCGACATTGTGATAACGCTTGGAGAATAGTGTACGTCAAAACTATGTAAATGTAATTTCTGCGAAGTATCATGTATGCTTATTACATGCAACTTATCATTTGATGTTATAACTAGGATTTCACTTTTTAGGTCACCGTTTATATCACAAGCTTTTGTAAAGAATTCAGAGGTATCTAAACGAATTTTTCTTCGACTAATTACTTTTGTAGATATTTTTTCTTCAAGGTCATATTTGAGTACTTTTATTTCATCTGAAGTAATTGCTATGATTTCATTTATGTAATCACCATCTATATCCCCCAATATAATCTCTTTGGCTATTACTGATGAGATTTTTCTTTTTTTATCTGCATACATCGCATAAAGTCCGTCAGAATAAACAAAAACGGCAAAATTATCGGCGCAAACATTTGATATTTCCTTTGGAAACTCATGAGAAGTTATTTCATCCCCATCGGGGTCAAATATCATAATCCGGTTTTTAATTGCGATGAGAATCTCCTTGTGATAATCAAAATTAACATCAGATACGCATATTTTTGGAGCCGAAAGGAATTTCTCGGATATTTTTCTAGATCTTATTTTTTCTCCATCATTTGTAAAGACGTACATATTTCCTTTTCGTGTAAAAACAAATGTGCGTAATTCTCCTTCATTTTCGAGGCAAAGTAATTCAGTTATCCAACTATCTACTTGGGTTCTCCATTCTATGCTTCCATTCGGAGAAATACCGACTAGATTTTTGTGAAATCCAGTTAGTATCTCAGGTTTTGCACCACGAAATACAGAAACCGTACTTGCTGGCAATGGTGTTGCTCCAGGGGATCGTGTCTTCCACATTAATCGGCCTTGAGAATCAAGTGCATAGATAAATCCATCCCAACTCGCTACGAGAATTTCATCTAGTCCATCCTTATTTATGTCCTCTGAAAGAACTTTTGAAATTCCATTTGTTGCTTTGAAGCCCCAAATTTTAATGAAGCCCATTTTCATCCCTCTGATGGGTATGATAGTTTCATTCAAGAAAGATATTCATAAACAAAGTATTGCGTATATAAGTAAAACCAGCAATTTCTTTTAGAAGAATAAGTAGCATTAACTTTTAAGCAAAACTAAATGAAATATTTCACGCGCGCAAGTCTTGGAAATGGTAATGTGTCTCGGATATGTTCTAGCTTTAAGATATACATCAAAAATCTATCAATGCCCAACCCAAATCCGCTGTGAGGAACGGATCCGAATCTACGTAAATCAAGATACCACTCATAATTTGTAGGATCGAATCCCTGGGCTTTGATTCTTTTTATGAGTTCATTTACATCCGTTTCGCGCTCAGAGCCACCTATAATTTCTCCAACATGAGGAACAATCAAATCTGCGGCTAAACATACTCGTGGATCGTTAGGATCTAATTTAACATAAAATGACTTTATTTCCGTTGGAAAATGGGTTAAAAAGAATGCAGTGCCTATTTCTTCACTTAATGCCTTTTCCTCATCAGCACCTAAGTCATCTCCCCATTTTATCTTGAAATTCTTTCTTTGAAGAATCTCCATTGCCTCAGTATACGTTACACGCGGAAGAGGCGCCTTGATTTCGTCAAGGTCATCTACATTTCCACGAATCTCCTTTATAAGTTCTCCTGTAACATCATCATTAAGCAGTTTTTTGATAGCGTATATTACGAGTTCTTCTTGTACTCTTAGATTATCCTCGAAGTTAAAGAATGCAGCTTCTGCCTCTAAATGCCAATATTCCGCTAAATGTCGTCTAGTTCTGGATTTTTCTGCGCGAAAAGATGGGGCTAAACACCAAACACGACCAAGGGCAAAACATAATGCTTCAAGGTAAAGTTGAGCACTTTGCGTGAGATATACTGGAATTTTTTCTTCAAACCATTTTACACGGAAAAGTGTTGCACCGCCTTCACATGCTGTCATAACAAAAATTGGTGGGCTTACTTCATGCCAATGATTTTTCTCGAACCATTCTCTAAGGTAATGAATGAGTTTTTCTCTAACAATCCATATCTTTATAAACTTTTGTCCTCTAACAGACAAATGGCGATACTTCATAAGAACTTCCGGTGGATGTGACTTTTTCCCAAGTGGCCACGGTTCTTCAGGATTATGAACAATTATTATTTGTTTTCCTCTTAATTCACGACCACCAGGAGCTCGAGGATTTTGAATCAGTTCTCCTTCTGCTATAAATGATGCCTCTTGTCGCAGTTTTTTGGCGTTTTCCCACGTTATTTCATCAACTTCCTGCTTTTTTATGACCACCTGTAAGGGTATCCAGGGTTGATCTATCGTTCGCATATCTAGAAATATTATTTTTCCGTGTTCTCGCTTCTTTATTAACCATCCTTTTGCTACGTACGTCATCTCATTCGACCCATATAGAAAAACGCCAAAAAATTATGTTTGTTCGGAGTGTTTGTCCGGGGACTTCTTACCAAACAATCCCATTGCTTTTTTCATTTGTATTCGATATTTTCTCCAACGATCCTCCGGGGAAAAACGAGGGGGATGTCCCGAAACGGTTGAATGTCCACATATTGGGCATACGTCTCTTAATGTATATCTTCCACATTTTGGACATTTCTTGAGTCTCAACGCGCGGCCCCCTTAGCACTTTTTCTTAAACGTTCTCCATCTATCTCGATTATCGTTGGATATGGGTTTTCCCTTAGAAGTTTCTGTACTAGGATTTCCTTAGTTTTTGTAAGCATCAATTCTAATTCTGACGGATCATGACCGATTATACGAAGTTCGTATCTAGGCGCGGAGATATAGTGAATGTGAATTTTTCCTGGCGCTAATTCCATAAGGGAATTCAAAGTTTTTTTGATTTTAATAATTGCATCAGGTGCAAGTGACAAAATTTTGAGTTCTTTTCTTAATGTATATTCTGGAAGCTTGATGTTTGCTTTTAAGAATTCGTAGATTGTATCATGCCATTCCTTAGGCACGCCTAATTCTTTTAGAACTTCTTTTCCACTACGAACAATTGCTTCAAGTCCAGCGTAGGGATGTAGTGTTCGTTCTACAAGAGGACGTCCAAATTTTTCAATGAGTTCATTCATATCTATTTTCAATTTTTCAGCGAGCTTTTGGAATATCATATATACGCGCTTTAGTTTTCTGAAATCTTGGAGTTTCCTTTGGCGCTCGGGACCTGTTACTCGTCGAAGTGAGGCATTAATGATTTCTCCTCTATATTTTACGGAATAAACCTTGGCTATTACTTGCTGGCTCTCTTTTACAACATCTCTAATGTTGCGTGGAATTGAATGAGCAACTTCCTTTAATGGAACGAAGGCTATTTTATCATATTCCTCAAGTCTAATATACACTCCAGCCTCCTTTATGGTCTGAACAACTCCAATTACAAGTTCTCCAGGTCTTGGTGCAGTCTTATGGTACAATTTTTGATAAAATTCGTGAAATTTCATTCTTTTCAACCTTTTATTTTAAATAGTGCTCTTATGTAATAAAACTTTTGATTATGTTAGTGCACGGTTGATTTGAAAATGAGACGTGATGAATTGTTAGAGAAGATCTGTGATATTTGGCTTAAGGTTACTAGTGAAAAAGTTGCAATACTTGTGGAAGGACGAAATGACAAAATTGCGATTAAAGAGTTACCTAGTATAGTAGAGCCAGAAATTATTGAAACGCAAGTTCACAAATTTGAAATAATAGTACGAAAATTAAAGAGGAAAGGAGTTAAGAGGGTACTAATATTAAGCGATTTTGATAAAAAAGGTGCGATTATTAATAAACGATTAGAGAATTTCTTAAAGAAAGAAGGATTTGTTGTTCTTGAATGTGAGAGAAATAAATTATGGTTTCTTTTTCACCAATTGAAGATTAATCATATAGAGGGGATCAAGCGATATTCACATATAATTAAAGAGCAGCTTCCTTTCTCGATTTACTACAAGAAATATTGTTCAAAATCAATAGATAACCAAGTTCATTAGTTTTTGAATAATATTCACTTTTTCTGTTAGGGGAAAAAAATGCAAGTAACTCCCGGTTCATGGCAATCACTAGTAGTTGCCTTAAAGTGTAAAGATGGTGTTGTACTCGCGGGTACAAAATCCGTAACGTATGCATATTTACGTATAACACAACAGGGTAGAAGCATTTTTGTTGTTGATAATGTCGGACTAGGTTTTTCTGGGCACTTAGCCGACTTGCAGAATGTTATAAGAGAAATCGAATTTGAAATGAGATATTGGAAACATATATTGAATAGAAAAATGACTGTTAAAGCTGTTGCACATAGACTATCTCTATTACTCTTTTCTTGGAAATTCTTCCCAATGATTACATTTGCGGTCGTCGCTGGATATTCTAATGAGGATCATGATTTTAAGCTTTATGTTCTAGATCCTGTAGGATCGATCCTTGAAGAAAACTATGCTGCTGCTGGAATATCCGAGGAAATGGCTATAGGTCTTTTAGAGGATCGATGGAAAGAAAACTTAACAATCCAAGAAGGAAAAAGAATTGCAATTGATTTATTGAAAGTTGTTAGTCGTCGAGATATATTCTCAACTGGTAAATTCATAGATGTTGCAGTGATTAAGAAGGATTATGCAAAACTAGAGGAAGTAGAAATTCCTATGTAGAAGTAAAAATAAAAATTGGTGATTTTTTTGAAGAGGGTTGCTGTATTTTTGGAGTATTCATTAGTAAACACTCCAGAAAAAGTGTCGCAAATCATCAATTATGCAAAACAACTTGGCAAATTAACTAAGGCTCGTATTTATCTTAGTGATAAGGAATTAGTCCAAGCTAAAAGTGTAGTGGAGATCGCAGAACGTTTGGGAATAGAACCAATTGTTATGCCAGTTAGGGATGTAATGATGGCACTTGATATACTAGAGGAAGCCTTGCAAGGAAAGGCCGATAAGATAATTATATCGTGTTCCACGAAGTTAATTCCTGCTTTAGCTGAAGCTAAAGCAAATAAGGAAGTAATATATGTTACATGGGAAGATATACCAGTAGAAATAAAAAATGTAGTCGACAACGCTGTGAAAATGAGTCAAAGATAATTTTTTCTTTTAATGATTGCTATCTTGGACAAATTTTTAGTTTTTAATCTGTTGTCAATTTTTTATTTTTTAATAATGTTTCATAATGAAATCACGCTATAACTGTTTTAATAGATCAGGTACTTCTTGAGGTAATGTTGCTACTGGAACGCCTGCTTCTTTAAATGCTCTGACTTTTGTCTCGTATTTGCCAGTTTCACCCATTATGATAGCCCCAGCATGTCCCATGCGTTTGCCAGGTGGAGCAGTTGCACCAGCAATGTAGGCAACAACTGGCTTAGTTATTTGTCCTTTCTTAATCATTTCTGCTGCAAGTTCTTCTTCTCTTCCACCGATTTCTCCAATTATGACAATTTTCTTTGTATGTTCGTCTTCTTCAGCGAGCATCAATGCTTCTCTGAGATTTATTCCTCTCACAGGATCTCCTCCAATTCCTAATGCAAAACTTTGGCCAAATCCTTTTTCCGAGAGTGCCTTAACAATTTCATAGGTCAATGTACCTGAGCGAGAGATGACTCCAACATCTCCTGGTTTAAATATTTGATGAGGCATTATACCAATCTTTGTCTGACCGGGAATGATTATTCCTGGAGTATTTGGTCCAATTATGTATATTCCTTTATTCTTGGCTATTCTAACTAATCGCAACATTGACCAGATTGGTATTCCTTCTGTAATTACTACTATTGGATTTAGGTTAGTATCAATGGCCTCTAATATGGCATCCTCAGCAAATTTTGCTGGAACAAATATTATACTGGCATCGGCATCGTGTTCTTCTAATGCCTCTCTCACTGTGTCATAGACTGGGATACCATGCACGGTTTCTCCATGTTTTCCTGGAGTTACTCCTGCAACTATTTTAGTTCCATATTCAAGCATCAATTTTGTGTGGAATGATCCCTGTTTGCCAGTTATTCCCTGCACTATTACACGTGTATCTTTATTAACGAGAATGCACAAATTATATCACCATAAATTACTATAACTTTACTTTATAGTGTAAGTTCATGTCTAATTTAACGTTAAGAAAGTATTAAGAGTAATTTATTTAGGTGTCTCTGATTTTATATAGATTTTTACCAGGTGGTAAGCATGGGGAAAAAGAGCGTACTTAAGAGACAAAGAAAGCGACGAAAAAAACACAAAAGAAAGAAGCTTGCCAAGAGGTTAAGGCATAGACAAAAATAAAAGGTATTTCCCTTAAAAAACTGTGTAGGGTGACCATGTATGCCAAAGCGCCGAGCAGGAATGATGACACGTATGAAATATCGATGTGGAATAAATGTTGGTACATTTCTTACTTGCGCGGACAATACCGGTGCACGTAAATTACAAGTGATAGCAGTTATAGGTTACAAAGGAGTGCAACGACGTATTCCACGAGCAACAATTGGAGATGTTGTAGTATGTACAGTAAAAGAAGGAAAACCAGAATTAGTTGGTGAGATTGTACGAGCAGTTATAATAAGACAGAGAGCACCCTATAAGCGAAAAGATGGTTCTTGGATTTGCTTTGAGGATAATGCAGCGATATTAATTAAACCTGACATGGAACCACAAGGAACAGAAATTCGTGGTCCCGTTGCTAGGGAGGCTGTTATGCGATTTCCGTCGATTGGAAAACTAGCGAAAATTGTAATATGAATACTCGTTGAAATACACAACTTAATTTGTGAGTTTATACCAATAGTTTTCAAATATTCGTTATTTGAAAACATTTATCCATAGTCGTAGCCAAATGTTAATAATTTTAAAAACCAACGAAGATGAGATTAAGTTGTCCATAGGTACGTTTTTTCTGCGAGAATCTTTGTAATTGTTAAGGGATCGTTAAATAAGGAAGAGATTTGTGAAACAGCATTAGATAGTATGATTATAGAATCATCTTCACTTAATTTTGAAGCCAAATTAAGCTTTTTTTCTAAGAAAAGTAATGCTCTATACGTCGCATCAATTAATGCTCTATAATCAACGAAATCCAAAATTTCGGGAAAATGTTCCTTTATCTTCATAGAGAGTAGCATTGCATTAATTTTCTTGTACTCTTTTGTTTCATCTTCGCAAAATCTAGTCAGGGTGATTGGCAAATTCACATTTACTAAGAGTTCATTTAGATTTCTTTCAAGAGTATCTACTTTTCTATCAGTAATCAAATAAATTGCGTGAAGGCCTCTCCTTATGAATTTTTCAGAAATCCTTCTTTTCGTTGTGCAAATGAGATCTATACTAGTTAATTGATAAGGATGAATTTTGAAAATATTACACCAACGATTAAGTAAATCCTTTATACTTTTTGCATGAGTGGTAGCTAAGCCACGTACTCCGCTACAAAAAGCATCTACTAATGCAAAGCTATCCTCCTTAGATTGAATCTCTCCGACAAAGATATAATCTGGTGTTCTATGAAGAAGCTTTAGTATTTCATGATGTTTGGCAAAACCTGGCTTTGCTTCATATGGTCTCACTTTTAATCTAATGGCTTTTTTTCCAAATACTTTCAGATTAATGATTTCCTTTACATCCTCTATGAGTATTATTCTCCAATAATTAGGAGTGCAGGACAGCAAGAAAGAAGCTAATGTAGTTTTTCCAGAATCTGGTTCTCCGGCAACTAATATATTGAATCTTAATGCAATGCTCATCAATAATATCGCCAGCAAATGTAATTTATATTTGTTATGTGCGATGAATCTGACATGAATAGGAATATTCCTATGTTTTCTAATTACAATTGTAGGTCCATCTTCACTAAGAGGAGGTGCATCAATGGATATTCTTAGTTTAAACCATCGTGTGTTTATATCTACCTTAGTGGAAGGTGTTATATACGACAATGGTTTACATGATTTAAATAACGCCAAGGAAATCAATCTACTAATTTCTTCTTCTGAAAGCACAACATTTGTGTTTACTCTACCAAAATCGATATGCGATGCATAAATGGTGGTATTTGGACCATCAATGTAGATTTCTAATATTTTCTCATCAATCAGAAATGCTAATATGTTTTCAATTTTCAGAATTTTAAAAGTGCAATACAATGCTAATCTCTCTAACTTGTGTCTTGTTAGGTTGCACTTTTTTCTTAATACAATTGATATCTTCTCAGAAAGGTACTTAACAAGCTGTTCAAATAATTTTTCCAGGGTAGAATCTAAAATCATTTTTCCAATGCGGATTCTATGGGAAACCACAGAGATTATTTTTTCAAGTTCTATGTGTATTTTCTCCGAGATTGTCAATTTAGATACATAAACGATGCCGTTTGAAGTATGTTTAATAAGAATTTCGTATGGATATACGATATACTTCATTTTTTAGACACTTCCGAGAAATTATGAGTCTCATTGCCAAAGGAAATTAATTCTTCATACCAAGTGCATTCTTAAAAATTCTGTACTTCCTTAAAATTGTAAACTGATTTATTCCTAATATCTGTGCAATTATTCGTGCGGACAATAAGGGCTTGATATTCAGTTTATTACATATGATTTTATCTGCGATGTATAGGCAACAAGCAGCAATAACTCGTCTAGAGAACCCAGAGAGATTCATGTTTTCATATAGTTCAGAGATAATCTTATCTATCTCATCTAGTATTTCCACTCTGTATCTTTCAATTAGTTCAGGTTGATTAAGCTTATTTCTTATATAGGGATGATTAAATATTTCTCTCAATGCTGATTTAACGTAATACATTACCTCTCCTTCCACATTATAAGAATATTTAATATGACGAAGAAAAGAGAGCACATTTAGAATTCTCTTGCACATGATTCTTTTTCGCAAATTTTTTCGTGATATCATAATTAACCTAGGCAAACTAAATTTACTGATTCCTGCTTCTATTAAAGAAATCCAGAAACTGACTAAGCCTAACTCATACAAAGTTAGCTTGAATTTTTTCTTAATTGGACGTAAATTTAATGCGTGATAAATAGCACGATCAATTATTTTCTCCCAATTTTGAGTGTCCTCATTAAGTGCCTTTAATAAATCCCTAAGAAATTGCGCAATTCTAAAAACATGTAATCGCGTTAATGGATCTATTGAAATGTCTATTCTTTTGTTAATATACCCCAACTCTGTCACCTTTTTATTTTCACTTAAGTTTTTCATTTATTAAAAAATTTAAGCGATAATAAATTGAGGGGATTATTTCTCCACTTCTTAGTCTTGGTTTCCCTGTAGATTAGTTTTATTTTCTTTTCCTGTGATCCGGGAATTTAGGTTATTAACCATATCCACATTCAATTAGCTTAAATAGAAACACAAGCATTAATCGAACAATTAACCTTGCAGAGGAGAGATTATGATCTTTCATCGGAGCATATTCAACGATGTCTAAATATCTCAAGTTTCGAAAAGAATCCATCTCGAAGATAAAGCGTATGAATGAATCTATGTCTGGGCCATCAATTTCCGGAACTTTCACGGCGGGCATGCCTATGGGATTAAAGAAGTCGAGATCGATGCTCACAAAAGTTTCCTCATATTTGAAGAGATTATTTAGAATCCTAAGATCAAAGGGCCACGAAACAATTTTCACTGGATACTTTACTATTCTTTTATTTTCTTCTGGATATGACGCGTAGCTTCGGTATCCTAAAACATAGCACTTAATATTACTATGTGTCTTCATGATGTTCAATAATGCAGATTCGTATGAGGGAAGTTCATTTAATGATGTGTGAAAATCAAGGTGTGCATCTAGCCATATTAGATTTTTTACTTGTATATATCTTAATGCGAAAAAAGTTGTTGCATGATCGCCGCCAATTACAAATGGAAAGGCATCTCTCTTAATAATTTCTTTGACAATTAATGGTAATTCTCTAATTGAAAAATTTCCAACATCAACTACATCGTAATCGAGTAGAGAGAAATCATATGAAGGCAAAGAAGTTATTTCTAAACTTACTAAGCGTAATATATCAGGGGAGAAATTTACACCAAAATCAGGATGAAAACCGGGAGTAGAAACTGTGGCTCCCAGTAAACAAATAGTTTTTTTAGAAACATTTGTTATGTCTTCTTTAGGCACGCCAAAAAACGTAAACATAATGACTCCAAGGATTCTTACATCCTCAAGAGAATACTCAGCAATTTTTCAGATGGAATTTTCTTAGCTTTAATTCCAACAAATGCATTCATTCCGCGCATTGCGAGTAATATAATTCCATCAGATCCTATACTAATTAATGCTTTTGGCTGTCCAATAGAACTCCTCGGCGCCAAATTTAACAAGGATTGTTTCATATCACGCAAAATTTGCACGAAGTCCCTTGGGATCTTCTTTTCATTTTTTTCTCCAGGATAGAATGCAACGTATACAATCCTACCAACTTCATATCCAATAATTACTTTCTCAACTTCTTCAAACTTTTCTACAATTTTCCTGGCAGCATTCCATATTTTTTCTCGCGGATGTAATCTTATGGAAATCTCTGGAGGTTTCTCGATAGTATACTCCGAACGAATTTCTATTGGTTTGACTACCTCTGTCTTAATCATTGTCTCGGGCGCCTTTGGTGGTGCAAGAGTCTCTGTTGGCTCTTTCGCTGTAATCTTTGGTTCTGGTGAGGGCACGGGTTTTTCGCTAATTGCTGGTGGTTTAGGTATTTCTACTATTGATGGCTTTGGAATTTCTGGTGGTGCTTTGGGTACAAATGAAATTTCGGCTAATGCGGGAGGAACCAATTTACGAACAAGTTCACTTGGAATTCTCTGCTCCATTAAAATATATTCAGCAATCTTAACTGTTGTAGAAACATCATCCTTATTCAAGGTATTTATAAGGAAATGAGGTACTTCGTAATCAAATATACTCTTAATCTTATGCGAAATATGCTTTCTAAGCTCCTCAGCTTTGCGTATTGCATCGTCATTTATTCCTAGGTCTTTCTTTGTACCAATTAAACAGATTGTCGCAAAATTATACAGTAAATTCATTTTCAAAATTTCTTTGTCGAACATTTCCGCTAACTGATCGATGGAAGTAGGAGAACTGCAATCATAGAACAATAAGAGTACAGTACATTTCTTTAAATGTTTGATTCGAAGCTCCATGAATTCTTCTCTTCCAGGAAAAGCACGAAAAATAAGTCGATAAGTTTCTATCAATATCTTCTTTCCCATTTCCTCCTTATACCATCGTCTTTCAATTTCGTATTCTTCTACATTCTCTGACGGAAAAGAGAATCCTTCTTTCCCAGACAGAGTTGATAAAAAAGTACTCTTTCCAGAATTCGATGGTCCGAAGAGAGCTACATATACGGGATATACCTTCGACGAAAAATTGTTTGACATTATTATCACAGTTTCTCAAAACTTAAAAGTAAAGAAAATATTTAGTTCTCTCATGTCATTAGAAAATTTTTATGTTTACTCAATTGCAATAAATAGATAATAGTGTTCATTAAGAATGTGATGTTCACAAATAGGGGGGTTATAATGTCAAAAAGAAAGGCAAAGATTAAGAAGAAGAAGTATTGGATAATTGCTTATGCACCAGAATTGCTTGGTGGAGTAAAAAGACCACTTGTAAAAGTACTATGTACTTCCCCCGAACTACTGATAAACAGAGTAATCCTGATAAAGGGGTATGAAATAACAAAGCGATTGGAAGATAGAGGAATGAATCTTTACTTTAGGATAATCAAAGTCACACCTAGCGGTGCCTTTACAACGCTAGTTGGACACGATTTTGTCAGGGAAATCTTATCAAGCATGGTTAGACGACACATGAGTAAGATCGAGGTTATAACTAGAGTTAAAACAAAAGATAATCAAATAGTCAAAACTAGCGTATTAGCAATGACTGCTCATAGGTGCCATTATCGTCAAAAACGAGCGATAAGATTGTTATTTGAAGAATTTTTACATAATAAAGCGAAGAATTTAACGTACGAGGAATACATCTACAATATAATAATGAGAAAGTATGATCAAGAAATGATAAATCTAGCAAAGAAGATATACCCAATCAAAGAATTCCTCATATTCAAAACATGGGCTGAAACTGTCTGGGTTCGACCAACAGAAATTCCCGAAAACATCGAGAGTCCAGAAGAAATTATAAGAAATCTAGAACCCTTCCGTGTAGCAAAATGAGTTCTCTAAGAATTTACGCACATCTATTTTCTTTCGAACCCCGGCAAGCAATTAACCTATGTAAAAAGTTAGGAATAGGATACGAAATAACATTGAATGCCCAACGATTAGATTATGAATTTAATGAGTTAATAAAACTTGCGCAAAAATGGCATTGCTCAGCACATGCTCCTGTTTTGAATTTAGATATCGGCGCAATGGATTATCTAATATTGCAATCAGTAAAAACCAGATTAAAACAAGTTGTACATTTTTCAGAAAGCGCAAAGTGTAAATGGATCGTTATACATACCGGCTATCATTACATTTTGCATCGGGGAAAATTCTACAAAAAATGGGTTAATATAGCAAAAAATACTCTATGTGAAATTGCAACAATAAGCAAATTTCCAATACATGTAGAAAACGTGGACGAACCTTCTCCTCAAGTATTTATAGATTTACTGAACGGAACCGACAATAAAGTATTTTTCTGCTTTGACATAGGACATGCGTACGCTTTTTCAAGGGAAAAGAAGCTTAAAACATGGATTGAAACTCTAGGATCTTTCATAAGAGAAGTGCATCTGCATGAGAATCCCGGAACAGAAGATTCGCACGAACCTCCTGGTTCTGGTTATATTTCTAACTTAAATGAATTACTATGTCTAATTGAGGATTACACGGATAAATTTATAATCACCCTTGAGCCTCGTGACGAAAATGACTTGATAAAAGGAATGAAGTGGCTTAAAGAAAACGGATGGATGTAGTATTCACTATAATGCTTTTGTTATGAGTAAATCAAATTACAAATTTGAAACAAGAGTTATTCTCTGAGGAGAACTTTATTTCTTAATTCTTTTCCAAAATCAAAGCCGAGTTCAAAAGCTTTTTTGTTAATTTCAAGAACTTTTCCTGAAAATTCCTTTTCAAGTACCTTAATGGCAATGTCTTTCTTTATCAGACGAGATAATGCAGTGTAGATTCCTAACGCAATAAGGTTCGCTGCTAATCTGCTTCCAAGCTCTTCTGCTCTTCGAGTCATTGGATATTTGATGATTTCTTTAGTTTTAATTCCCGATAGATCCCCTGCAAGATCACCATCAGCGATAATTATTCCTGCCACTTTTTTGTAAAGATGTGAGAGACCTTTCCAATGCAGCACAATAAGAAAATCAGGAATTTCAACAAATTGAAACAGCAATGGCTCCGTAGATATCCTACAGCCTGAGGAAACAGCGCCGCCTCTTACTTCCGCACCATATGTATATGAGACAACCGCGTTTAATCCTAACTCAGCCGCAATTTTTCCAAGTAATATACCGGCAGATTTTATTCCTTGACCACCCATTCCAACAATCAGTATATCCTCTTTCATTTCATTTCACCATCTTCTTTCTCCAAAGCTCAATTGCTTTCTCTCTAACCTTACTTAATTGCTTGATAAATCCCGGATTATCTCTTTTTACAAAAACGCCAATCAAAATTTTACCTTGTGTATCATTAGGATCCTTAACCTGCTCAATTCGAATACTGTTTTCCTTAAAGTATTCAAGTAGTTGAATGGTATTCATTTTTTGCATGTGTCCCCAACGGGTTGGACATGATGAAATAACTTCAATAAAACGAAAACCTTCCATATCAAGAGCCTCTCTAAATGTTTTCTCCAAATCAAAAACATGATATACCGTCCATCTAGCAACATAATTTGCATTTGTTTGGGCTAACAACTTACAAACATCGAGTGGTTGTTCTGGATTACCATACGGCGTTGTTGTTGTACGTGCACCAAGAGGCGTTGTTGGAGAAACCTGTGCACCCGTCATTGCATAGACGAAATTATTCACAAGAATTACTAAGATATCAAGATTTCGGCGCGCCGCATGCAGAAGGTGATTTCCACCGATACTAATGAGATCTCCATCTCCAGAAATAACCACAACATTTAATTTTGGATTGGCTAATTTAACCCCCATAGCAACTGGAATTGCTCTACCGTGTAATGTATGAATTGTATCAGCATAAAACAAAGGAGAAGGAATCCATGCAGCACAACCGATGCCCGAAACAAACACGAAATTATCAAAACTACCGTATTTCTTATCAACTGCACGAATAAAAGCACTAGCAATTATTCCGTTTCCACATCCCGGACAGAATGGTGATGGCACAGCGCCTGGGCGCAGGTATTTTCCAATCCAAGGATGTTCTATTTTCTTCATTTTACATCAACCCCTTAACTTTCTTTATTATTTCTTCAGGATAAATAGGCACACCACCACCAATCTTATTTATCCTTACAATTCTTCTTCGATCGATTAATCTTTCTATTTCTCTAACATACATTCCAGTATTCATCTCAGGAACAACTACCCACTCAGCATTACTTAGAAATTCCTCAAGCGCTTTTTCATATATAGGCCAAAGAATTTTTGGACGAAATAATCCAACATTAATACCTTCATCTCGCAATCTTTTGACAGCCTCCATTGCAGAACGAAAAACAGAACCATAAGCTATTATAGCTATTTTTGGAGTATCTTTTCCTATAATCTCATACGTGAATATTTTATCCGCATTTTCCATGATTTTCTTAACTAAATGCCAAACTAACCTTGCATGAACCTCGGGATCCTGAGTTTTTCTATAACCCCACTCATCATGGGTCGATCCAGTTACGCTCACTCTGTAACCCTTGCCCACAGTTGGGAATCCAGCAACTTTTGTTCCATCTCCACCAAAATGTGGCTCGTTCTCTCTTGGTTCGCGTCTTTTAACTTTTTTTATTTCATCTGCATGTGGAACATTTACTGTTTCATATGTATGACCAACAATCTGATCCGTGCAAATTATAACGGGTACTCTGTACTCGTCGGCTAAATTAAATGCATCTATTGTGAAGTCAAGCATTTCCTGGGCAGATGCAGGAGC
>JAHKLH010000169.1 GCA_029856635.1 Candidatus Njordarchaeota archaeon | reverse complement strand
GTATTATCAATTTTCACTCTGAGAGTAAGAATACTGTTAGCAGATGTAACTGGTTCTTTTCTTAATCCTACCCACATTCCCTCTTTTAAGCCTAATCTATCCGCCAATTCTTTGTCAACGATTACAACATCTGGTGGAATATCTGCAGCAACAACTTTTCTTTCTACTCCGAAAGCAAACTTTGGAGCAAACAGAAATTCACTTAATAATTTCATCGCATGAGCACGCATAGCATAATAATTCCTCCTCTTCTCATTCTCTGGCATATCATCGCTCAGGCCAAGTTTCCTGACATAGCCTTCTTGATCCACATAATATTTCTGCAGTATATCAGGAACATAGAGATATTCATATTCTCTCTCCTGCGGACTTCCCTGCGCTGCTCTATGTTTAAACTTCACTACTGTTCCAAGAGGATCAGGTTGTGGCTCTTCATCAGATAATACAAATTCGAATTTACCATCTTCCGTTGGTTTTAATTCTAAATGAAGGAATTTCAATAAGCTGCGAAGTACATCTCCGAAATCATAATATTTTCGGAAAATATTCTCGAACGGCTCTCTCTCTAATGCGCCAGCTAGAAATGTCCATGATAACCTCAATCCATGTGCTTCATAATCAGAAGCAAATCCTTGCGGTTCAGGAAAAATGAATATCCATCCACCACTATTCCATATTTCCTTCCAAAATGCTCCTTTTTGCTTATTCCATGCCCTCTCATATTCTTTGATTATATTTTCATCCTCTAAGGTTCTTTCACTCGGAGATTTAAGCTTAGCTCGTTGATACGCTTCTTCAAGCTCAGGCGGTATTTCCTTCCAAACATCCTCTGGATTAATGATAATAATAGGTTCATCATCCTTAATGATATCCGTTATTACCGCCTTAATACCTGTTCTACTCATGATCTTATCTCCAACTCTTAACGGAGCTTCACGTTCAATTACATAATCCCGAGTCCAGTATAATACTTTACCACCCTGCTTATGTGGCTTCGGTGGAGTAAGCCACTTTACTTTGCCTTCATAACCCGAAAGATATTGACCCCGTGCCATTCCTAATCCAGGTAATCTCTTAGTGACAACGGGATCACCACGCGTAACACGTGTCCCCTCGGGGACAAAACCATCCTTACTTGCAGCATATGCAGTTTTTACTGGTGAACGGAAAATATAGCGTCCCTTCTCTGCCGCTGCGGTAGAAATTATTACTCCTCCACCATAAGTCCGAATGAATTCGCTGGCATTTCTTGGAAATCTGAATTTGAGGTTTATTCCTTTTCCAGCTAGATCATCGAATCCTAATTTATTAGTCTCTGACGCTTTAACTATTGGTTCTTCACCATGCACTAATATAATGTTCTCTCTATTTTTTGCTATAGAATGAGTAGCAATCTGTATTCTCTTTGGAGGAGAATAATTTATAAATGGAATGTTAAGCGCTGGTCTAGAAAATTGTGACTCTTTACCATCTTCACTATAAGCAATCATTCTTTGAATTCCACGTTCAGCTTTATTGTTAGTTGCATAAGCTGGACATAAACGAATCTCTTTTAATTCAGCGGGTAATCTTTCATAAATTTCTTCAGCTTCTCTCCTAGCTTCTTCAATCTCTTCTTCCGTTAACGTTGGAATAAGTTTATCGAAATCAATCTTCATCCTTTTAAGTTCCCTGAACTTCTTCTTCAATTTCTTATATTCCTCGTCAGTTAGATCATTATAACGCTTCTTTATTTCCTCTTTAGTTGCACCATTAGACATCATTTGCAATATACGAACTTCCCTTTTCTTCTTTAAATAGCGATCCCAATAAACAAAATACTGCAGATTAGTACGAATAATATCTCCAAGTCTCTCAGCCATTGTAACATGCCTATCCTGATGCTCTTTGAATGGTTTCTCTGTTAAAGGTACGGGAATTGATAATTCGGGAATTAGCATTGGTGGAATAAAATCATTTTTCGCAATATACCACTTCCGAAACTTTGGATCAATATCACGAAGAGCATTACGAACACCATTAATCAGTTTTTTGAATTCTGAATTCCTCTTCATTAAATCCTTCATCAAATTCTTGATGTCGCGATAAGAAATATTGTAAGTAGATTGAAGAACTTTTTTATAATTTGCTGGAGAAGTACCAATGATTTCGCCAGCCTCATTAAGCTTGAGCCATGGTCGAATAAGCGCTAAATTCTGCATATCATTGACATTAACTTCTCTGAGTTTTTTGCGAATCTCTACATCAATAGGTTTAAGTGGTGTCAATGTCCTCGCAACAAGCTTCTTCTTTTCAGGTTTAAGCGACATTTACTGTCCCTACATAATCATGAAGTAAATTATCATTAATATACCGATGAATAAAAGCACCAACATCCAGTTCTTTCTAAGCCATTCAATTAAATCGAATTCTCCCATTAATTGTCTTTCTACTGCTTGAAGCATCTTTAATGTATCTTTAACGATGTCTGCAGCTCTGTCATCTGCTAATTTATCGATATCCTGTAGTTCTTTCTCATATTTTTCTTTATAAATCACTAGTTTCCTCTGTGTTTCCAGTAATCTATGGTAAAGCTCTTGTGATTGATAATAATCCAATTTTATGATTACTTGTGCAAAATCTTTATCGGATCCATAACCTTCTTCGGCAACTTTAATGGGACTAGCTCCCTGTCTAATATGCCAATCACACATTATGACCCAGAATAATGGGATTGTTGTTCCAGCTCTAACAGAATAAATCCATCCCTTATGAACCATCCAGACATCAGCAAATCTTCCCTGAGTAAACCAACCTTTATAGAAGATATCTCCGACATCAAAATCGAATGCTTTATCCCATGGAGTAGGTAGTACTAATGCTCTCCAACCAATTCCTTCAAATAATACTTCATATACATAAAAATTGCCGAAACGAATTGGCTTATATTCTACGATTTCGCCTAATTCTTCTTCTTCAATTTCAATTTCTTCAAACTTCCTCTTCAATTCCTCCTGCACTTGCTTCGACTTCGCCAACATCCTCTCCCTCCTTTATTTCTTCAATTTTAATTTCCTTTCTCCGTCTACCTCTTTTAGATGGCTTTTCAACATTATTTTCCTTCTTTTTAGTAGAAGTAATCATTGCGAGAGTCTGTCTAAGTTCAGTAACCGTCTTCCATCCCTGAATATCCTCTTCGGTTACTTCATCTTCTAATTCTATCGGGATCTCTGGAACAATAATCAGATGTTTTTCTTCAACTTTGAGTTGTTCATAAATAATATCACGGCCAATAACTGTCTTAGAGATTAGGAAATCATAGTTTAATACCTGCTTATTTATATAATCCTTGAATAAGTAAACACCAACAATCTCGAGGGTCATGATGAACATTACTATAGTCAAAGTTAGAAAGAAGTATTGCACTGGAATCATATTGATAATAAAGATTACTGCATAAAGTGGCAACATAAACGCTAAAAGAACAGTAGTCTGAACCTTTGATGCTTCTCCACCGCCAATAGCTGGAGCAATGAGAATCCCGCTGACCCCATCTTCAAGTCTTTTTAGCTCTATATCCGTATATTTTCTCGCAATACGATCAAATATTCTCTCTAACCAGCTTTTACTTCTCAACAAATTTAACTCCTCCATTCTCTTAATGCGCGACGACGAAGTCGTTCATATTTTTGTTTATTCTTTTCTTTTAATTTATCTTTAGCGGTTTTATATTTCATTCTCTTCCTTTCAAGTGGAGAAAGTTCTTCCTCAACCTCATCTTCAAT
This sequence comes from Candidatus Njordarchaeota archaeon, assembly GCA_029856635.1. GTDB lineage: Archaea > Asgardarchaeota > Njordarchaeia > Njordarchaeales > JAHKLH01 > JAHKLH01. The sequence continues at coordinate 322 of JAHKLH010000169.1, read as the reverse complement.
AGTCTTAATAGTTTTCGTAATAGTTTTACCGATACTTGAAACCTCTTGAACAATAACTTTTTGTTGCCTGAATAAAATACCGAATATAGAAAGCATGCCGAATAATCCTAATGCAAAGAGAATTATTTTGAGCCAGAAGTTCAACTGTTCTTTGAGATTCTCCGTTTCTCTAAGATTCTTACCGCTGATAGCTTTACTATCCTGAGCAATGATACCGAGATCATTAAGGTCACTTTTAATAAATGCTAAAACAGAATGAATCGTGGAATTGACATTTGTAATATTGTTAGTAATGTGGATGAATTGATAAGTAATATTAGTT
>JAHKLH010000168.1 GCA_029856635.1 Candidatus Njordarchaeota archaeon | reverse complement strand
TATGTTAGGTTACCTGAGGATATTAAGCGTTTGGAAGATGCTGGATATTTGGATGCTGCTGTTAATAAGATAAAGCAAATGCTAAATATGAATTTACCTCCATTATTAAAGAAGCGCCTTGAATATGAATTAGAAGTTATACGTCGGATTAAATTTGATTATCCTTATGATGATAAAGAGGCCTTTAAGATTCTTAGTAGGGAGATAGAGAATTTGACTCGTGAGCAATTTGAGAAATGGATAAATGAAGGATATGTCGATTTTGTAGTTATTAATGGAAAGCGTAGGTTTTTCCGTCGTTTTGCAGCAAACTTGTTCTTTTTGTGCAAAGATGCTGAGAAGTTGAGAAAGAGGAAAGATGAAGAAGTTGAAAAGCGAAGAAAAATCCTTGAAGAGCATGTTAAGGAAATTCTGTCTCAGAAACCAGTCGGTTATCTAAAACCAAGACGAGTTAGAATTAAAATGCGCGTTACTTTAAAACCAAATGCTGTTCCTGCAGGAGAAATTGTAAGAGCTTGGCTTCCGTTTCCTCGTGAAGGTGATCTACAAACTAATGTTAAATTAATAAGGGCTTTTCCAGAGAATTATCAAATTGCACCAAATGATGCTCTACAGAGAACAATTTACTTTGAACAAGAAGTAGAAGAAAATAAACCAACCATTTTCGAAGTTGAGTATGAGTATGTAGTACGCGCATTCTATCTAAAAATCGATCCAGAAAAAGTAAGACCCTATGATGAAGATAGTGAAATCTATAAGAAATACACAAAAGAACAACCACCGCATATACTATTTACACATTATTTGAGAGACTTAATTGAGGAAATTGTTGGCGACGAGGAAAATCCCTATAAAAAAGCAGAAAAGATTTATCAGTGGATAACAACACATGTACGCTATACGTATGTTCCAAACTACGGTATATTTGAAAACATTCCAGAATTCGTTGCAAGGAATCTTAGAGGTGATTGCGGATTTTATGCTTTGCTATTTATAACCCTTTGCAGAATTGCTGGAATTCCTGCTAGATGGCAATCAGGTTGGTACTGTCATCCCTTACGAGCAGGTCCTCATGATTGGGCACAATTTTATATTGAACCATACGGTTGGCTTTATGCGGATCTTTCATTTGGAAGTTCTGCATACCGAAGAAATAATGAAACATTGCATAAGTTTTACTTTGGAAACATTGATGCTTTTAGAACCGCGTTTAATATTGACATAATGTCAGAATTTGTTCCTAAAAAGAAATTCATAAGATCCGATCCAGTGGATAACCAAGTTGGTGAACTCGAGTGGAGAAAAGGAAATATTTATTATGATCAATTTAATTATGAAATACAAATAGTAGATCAAGAATTCATTTAAGCATTTTTAAGAAAAAAAGTTCATCATAGCCACCGCAAAGTCTTTATAAAAGTTTAAAATGTTTATAGTTATGAGCCGAATCCCCGGGGCCCGAGTGGCTTATCCGGGGGTGATGTGGCTCAACACGCGCCGAATCCCCGGGGCCCGAGTGGCTTATCCGGGGGTGATGTGGCGCTATAATCTAATTTTTCTCTTGATAACTCCAGGAATTTCATAACCCTTATAATTTACATACGCAATTATATCTGCAAGTGCTGTAATTTCTGACTTTTCATAGTAAATTTCATCAATTTTTAGGATCTTCTTTAGAATTGCATCAAATAATTTGAATTCTCTATCGAAGTAAGCTTTCATTATTCTTCCTTTTGTTTTTGTTCTTCTTTTAAGTCCAAAGACTACGTTAAAAATCTTATTAAACGCATATTTAATAAGTGTAAGTCTTCGTTGAAAATTCTTAGCTTTCTTTTTCACCGCAATAAATAATGGTGGAATAAGTTCTATGCTCAACGCTAAAATTTTTCTAGAGATAATTTCAGATTCAAGTGCTCTAAGAATTTTCACTTTTTCACTTTTCGTTAGATCGCTCATATGTCTAATATATGAAAAGAACTTTTGTCCAATACTACGTATTGCTTTTTCCTCTCCAATAATTATAGAAATATACTTGAAATTCTTGCTTGAGTCTCCAGTGAGAATAAGCATTTTTTGATGCCTTTAAACATCAGTAGCAAAAAGGTATAATTTAAAAGTTACTTCTTAGCTCGCTAATGGCTACATCTAAGCGTGAACAATTTAACTAGTAAAGAATTATATTGCTTCTACATGTAGTAATTCGCTTACGGAATATTTTCCTTTTCCACGAAGTCTTAAATTGAGTTCCTTCTGTTCACCTGGTTCCAAATCCAATTTCCATTGGACAAGCATTTTATCTTTCTCAGTTATTATCTGCGCTTTTGGCGTGGTCTCTAATATCTCAAATTGCAATGGAACTCTTTGGATTACATTATAATCAATAACAGGTGCATCTCCTTTGTTTTCAACAATAATTTTAAGCAAGAAAACATCAGTGTCTAGAGTTTCTATTTGCTTTGATACTTTGACATTCCTTGTGATGAATTTCATTCTAACATATGGTGCATCTGTTTCTGATAAGGAAATTGTTCGTGGTTTAATTTCTGGATATGGAGAATAAACTACATGCGAAGGGAATACCAATTCGAGAACATTCTTCCCTAAACTCTTTGGAACAAGGCTATATCTTAAACGTAATCTAGCGTCCTTTGGGAAGACATTATCTCCCCTTAGTCGTATAATCAACTTTCTTTCAGCTTTAATGTTATCAGCATTAATAATCTCTTTCTCAAATTTTTGAACTGGCTTTCCATTTATTTCAAGAACCAAATTTTCTGGATTACTTAGTCCGGGAGGTATTATATCCACTATCTCAAGATAACCTATGCCGGTTCCACCAATATTCAAAACCTCTGTAGTAATATTTATTGCATTCTGTCCCAGAGTAGGAATTTCATTCTCTTGAACATACTTCCTCAAACGTTTATCAACAATAGGCTGTGCACTTTTCTTTAATTCTACTGCTATAACATGCAATTTTGGAAGAGTTACTCGATAGATTCCCTCTGAATACATAATAATTTCTTCTTTAATTCTCCCCCAGATTCTTACTTTTAATGATGGCGGATCAACAGACTTCACGGTGATTGGTCCTAAATACGAGTCACTCTTTGGCGCAACTGCAAGCTTTTCTAATACTAATCTATTTTGGACTAGCTTAACATCAGGAATTTCCATCTTTGAAATTATCTTACCAGAGATCTCTATTTCACCCTCAGCAAGAATTGATGTATCATAGGGATTTTTGAGAAGGATACCCACATCCCATAGACCAGACTCTTCTTCGTGTTCTCTCTTCTCAATTTCATACATTAATAATAACTTACCCTCAAAATGATCAATAGAAACTTCACTAAAAGTACCATCTTCTAACATAGCTTTAATGGAGAAATATCCCAATTCAGTAACTTCCTTTTCTGAAGGATTCACATTCAAAATAAATTTTTGACTTACAGTAGCTTGCGGCTGTAAATTCTCAATCGTCCAAATAATACGATCTGTATGTTTTGTTATATTAGCTTGTGATTCAACATTTATATCCGTCACATCTCTTCCAGGAAAGTACTCAACCACAACTCTGTTTATTGGTACTTGAATATTCGAGCGAATGTCTATTGCTAATTGAACCTCATTGCTTTCGTTATACCATAATATATTACCCTTCATATTTGGAATCAAGACTTTGCACGCAATAAATACTGGTGCTTTATATTTTTTGACATTATATGTCTTCTCATATATGTAGTCTTCTTTTCCATATGAGCCTAATTTAGGAAGCATTATTTCTTTTGGAAGTGTAGTATTCTCAATATTCTTTAGATGCAATTTAACATCAAATATTGGAGTAGGTAGTCTATTCGAGATTCGTACTACTCGCTCTGCGCTCACTATTTCTATTTGTGCATCTTTAAATTCTCCTCGCTCCTTTTCAATGAGCTCCACCAGAGCACTAGAATTTTTCGCGGAAATGAATTCTTTGTCTTCAATGACTTCTGTTTTTCTTCTCTTGAAAATCAATATAATCACGATTATGACCTAAAAGATATTCATTAATATTTTACTAAAATTTAATGGTTACTAATACTG
>JAHKLH010000167.1 GCA_029856635.1 Candidatus Njordarchaeota archaeon | reverse complement strand
GTACTCAGTATCTAATATTTCTTTGAACATTTCTGGGTTTATTTAGTTATTAAATGAGTATTTTTGACCAGTTTGTCTATTATAATTCACTTTTATAATACAGTCAAAGTACGAAACAATTTTATTCAAAGAGAATTAGTTAAATCAAATCAATTTAACCATTAAATATTTCGAAAGCTAATTACGAAAATGTTGGGTATTACGCCATTGGTATATATTATACATTATATTAAAAAATCTTAAAAATATTTAAAGCCCTGTCGGGGGCGCTTATGCTTGCCTTAAATAAAAAAATAGCTTGTACGTTGTTGATTTTGATTTGGTTAGGGCTTACGTTTGTTGAAACATACGACACAAGAACAACCAGCATACTTTTGAAAGCAGATCTAATAGTCTCCAAAACTGGTGTGCTATTTGAACGAACATATGTTCAACAATTCTCGCCATTCAGATATCCAACAATATTTGAAACAAATAGTAGCGATGTCTCATATCCAACAGTCTTTTCATACGACGTATACGAAGACTACTATGAAGCCGTTATGGAAGAAGCACAAAATGCAACGAGTGCTGCAATAATATTTGCTCCGACGGGAATCAAACTCGATGGTACCGATATTATGGACGATATAGCTGTTTCAATAGCAGTAGATAAAGCACATTTTTATGCAAAAGAACACTATGATATAATCTTCTCGTTAATAGGAACAGAAGCAACGCTTGAGAAGTTTGTGGCAACAATTAATGCTCTTGAGAAACTTGGAGTAAGCTACTCAATTTACGGATTCTCGCACGGAGTAATGAATAATGAGACGCACGGAGTAGTAATGTATGATTCCGCACTTGACGCTGTCGTAGTTAATGGTGAGACACTAAGGAAATACATAAACAAAACAGATTATCTCTATGAATTCGTTTGGGTGGCATGCCATATTCAGGATGAGTTAGAAAAATTCGAAGAAAGCGCATTCGCATCAGTATTCTCACACGCTATAAGATTCATGATTTTTGGAAAGGGAATAACAACAATCCCACAAGAAGTTATTGAGTTATTTGATTCCGTGATTCAACCATATTATGAGATTCACGAATACCCAGTAGCAATCGAAGAAAATGGCACGATCGAGGAAGGAACATTGCAAATAATCATAAATGTCACTGTGGATACTATCACATTAAAAACGAACACTACATTTGCTCCAAAGCCAGAACGATGGTCGCACGTTAGAATAAAGAGATACAAAAGAACCATTATAGCAAAAGCAAAAAGAGGGAGCGCGAACAGGAGGACAGTAATTCATGGATACAAACCAAGACGAAGAGGAAGAATCGCAAATACAAACAAGAATACGAATCAAAATGAGATCAATAAACTGAAGAAAAAACTACTCTCAAAGATATCAGCAGCAAGAAACTTGTATTCAAAAGTAAAACAAGAATTAGAAAAACTCGTTGGAAAACTAACACCAAGAACAACATCAGAAAGAAATTTCAGAACAAGAAGAGGCTTCCCAGAGGGAATAGAGTTAAAGGCAAGATGCAGCATAAGACGTTCAATGAAGACACAAGATATATTGAAGATATTCCTCGAGGAATTCCTAGGAAAAGTGAAGAAGGAAATCGACAAAATTGACGCAAAGAGAAAGACAGTACGCGGATCACTACAAACCCAAAAGAAAACTCTAAACGCACTTATAACAAAGATAGACAAGATAATCAAACTACTTAAGGATTTCGAAAATGAAATAATCAAAAAAGACTTCATCAAAATAATACTTAAAGCAAGAAAATTAGCAAATATAGTATACAGTGTAATATCAAATCTAAGGAAGATAGGACTAGACTCAGCATACCTAAGGAACATCTATAAGAAACTAAACAATGTAATCAATTCAGGAATATCAATACTATCAGGAATCGGACGCAGACTCAAAATAAACAAGAAATCAATCTCAGCATTCATAAGAAACAAGAATTACGTAATAAACGTTGAAAAAGAGATAAGCAAAATGAATTCAAAACTAGGAGAACTAGCACGCTTAGTATTATCACTAGCAAATATCAGAGAAGACCTAGAAGAAAAAATGAATAATGTGGCATCTGAATACCTAACATCACTAATAAACACAACAATAAATGAAATCGATCAACTCATGAATACAATAAAGAACTACGTAAACGCGCACGGAATACCAACAACAATACCCAACGAATGGAAGAACAAATACAACAAAATCACAGTAGCAAAAAGCGACATCGACAAAAAATACGTTGCAGAAATGAAAATACTGGAAATGATCGAAAAATGTAACGAACTCGAAGACGAAATCAAAACAATCCAAGGAATATACAAAGCACATGACTATGAAAACAAGATGAGCGCGCTAGAACAATACATAAATCAAATAGAACAATTAAGAAGCAAACTAGAAAACTTACTAAAGTGGGAAAATCCATCATACGTACTCAACAACTATAATCAAATCTGCACCCAAGTACAAAACAATCTAAACACAATTAAAAACAAAATCAAATCATACAAAATTGATGCAGAAGCACTACAACTACTCGACCAAGCAAAAGCAGATTTAGAGAGAGTAAAGAACATTGCGAAAGAAACAGAGACTTATGAATACGTGAAAAACGACATAACAGCACTAAACAACATGATAAACAAACTAGAAAACCTAGTAAAACAATTAGTAAACACAAACAATCTCAACAACAAGAAAAACTTGCTAGCTCAAGCAAAGAACAAAGCAAATCAAATAAAGAACAAAGCAAAAAGCATAGAAGCCAAAATAAACAATAAAATCAAAGAAAAAGCAAATGAGAAAGTAGAAGAAGGAAAGAAGAAAATAGACGATTCAATAGTCACAAAAGACGAAGCAAAACAAGTAATCAATGAGAAATTCGAAAAAGCAAAAGAGGAAGTAAAGAACAAGATCCACGAAATGATTAAAAACGTGCTTGGAGGAGAATGGAATCCATTATATTGGGCAGCAATAGGAATCGCAGACGGAATAATTGATACACTACTAGGAGCAGCAAAAGCGATCGTAGACTGGGCTATGAACAACTTCAAAACAGCAGCAGAAATGTTACTTAAAGCAATAAGATACGGATGGAGCTTCCTACAAGTTGTAGGCGGATTCATAATATGCAAGATCTTGGAGGGAATCGGGGAATTATTAAGAATACTACAAAAAGGAACAGAATGGTTCATAGACACAATAGGCAATCTACTCCACCTACCAGGAGAAATAATTAAAATGATAAAGAATTACATAAACGGAATAATAAACAAATTCCTCCAAGTAATCAATGGCGCCATAGCATATTTCCAAAAATGGGTTGAAGAAGGAGCACGCGTGCTGGGAGAAGCATTCAACAGCTTAGTCTTGACGATAATGAACGTGATTAAAGCAGGTATCAGTGCAATAATTGCAGGAGCGATGGCAATGATTAATGCAATTAATGGATTAGCATCATTATTCAACATGATTTCTCAAATAATTAGTCAAATTATGAGTATTGTAAGCATAATTACGCAAATAATGATGATTGCGAATATCATTCAAACTGCGATTGAGGTAGCAACACTTGGAATCGGAGCATTGATAACAAGAGTAGTTCTCCCCATGATTGCTGCCGTGATAATTCATTATGCGATACCAGAAATCGTTAAAGCATGGACGGGATTAAACATTATTCCTGGTTTAATCAACTACAGTGAATTGGTTAATGTTGCCGTTGGTGGGATTCCAAGACTGATAATGTTCCTATTAAGTAGAATATTTGGAGCATTGATGCTAATATGGTTCATTAAGAAAGTTACCGAGATTGTTCCAGATCATTCAGACGAAATCAAGCGGAAGATTAACGAGGGGGCATCAATAACAGAAATCATAATGGATGCAGCACGCTTTAAGATGATTGAAATGCTTGAGAAGCCGGAGAGACTTTTCTTTATTTATCAATATCCTTTAAAGAGGAAATGGATACCTATTCTAAGAGAAAAGAGGGGTAGCCTTCCAGTATACAGTTTGAGACGTTTAGTAGAAGATTTGGAGGGAGTTGATAACTATGAAAGATATATTAAGGAGAGAATAAATGCTACTAAAGG
>JAHKLH010000166.1 GCA_029856635.1 Candidatus Njordarchaeota archaeon | reverse complement strand
CCCATAATACATTTAATGACATTCAACTCCCCAGATGATACTTTTTAGTTTAGATTATATCTTATCAAATCTTAAAGTTTTTCGGAGATATGCATCAGCTGCAGAAAGTGATAATCTCAATATTTTTTTAAGAAAGAATGGAAGGTTTTGTCGATGAATCATAAAGCAATTACTCTGATTGTTACGATAATCATCATTAATGTGTTTTGCTTTTGTGACTATCATGTTATGAGTAGTAATATCGCGATACCACATGAGTTTGCAAAACCAAAAATTGTGTTCTACGCAAAGGATTTATCAATTCCGATAGAGAACTTCTCTGTTTTGAGACAAATGCTCGAAAGTAAAGGGTTTAACGTTAGCATTATTAATGAAATTACTTCATATGAGGTTTTCGAAAACGCTCAACTTTTCATACTAATTGCATGTGAAAATGTGACAAAATTAATGACTAATTTAACAAAATTCTTCATTGGGCAAGGAGGTTCTGTTCTTCTAGCACCGTTTCATGAGAAAACTCATGAATATGATGATATATTGAGAATCTTTGGGATGGAATTTACAACAAAAATAGTAAGAGATAACGAATCAAATTACCAAAATGACACCGCCATTATTCATTTACATTCACCAAACGTATTTGCGCATACTTCTCATCCAATAACTCTAGGAATTTCCAATCTAATTGTTCCTTATAGTGTAGCAATCAAATTCACAGGCAATGTCTCATTAGAAATGATATTTCATAATTATACATTATTATGGGGCCAAAATACCACTTACATTGATTTAAATAACAATAATAAACCTGATGCAAATGAACCAAAGGGAAAAAATGTCACCTTGGCCGTTGCGATTGAGGCATGGAGTGGGGCCAAGGTAGTAATAACGGGATCTGCAAAGATTTTTTCAGACGAATTCATTAATGTAACCCAGAATTACATAATCGTTGAACGTATTGTGGACTGGCTTAGTGGAAGAAAATGGTCAGTTCATATTTCTAATCTGAAGGTTTCACAACAAGTTATAAATTACGACGAGACGAAGACTATAAATGTGTCATTTGATGTTAGTGATACAGCAGGTAATCCCGTAATGAATGCAAGCATTTGGATAGTACTACAACGTGCGGGAAGACTTGTAAGAAATGTTTCAGTTAATGTTACCGGGCAAATACACTATGAACTTACACTGAATTTAACGGGACTTACGCGAGGGGAATTCTTAGTGAGAGTACTTGTGTATAAGGAATTTTGGGGATTCTTTTGGTCTGCGTCTGTAAGGATTTCAATTGTAAGACAGATATTAAAACCGATACTTGATCCCATTGCAATAAGCCTATGGTTAGTAACATTGGCAACAGGAATCGTATTCTGGATTCGTTGTTCTTCATGGATAAAGAAGCAAAAGAGATTAGTGAAGGAACTTACAGAAAAACTTGAGAAAAGAAAAACTTAAAGAAGTAAGCATTTCTTTAAGAGAAGATAAGAAGAGGGAATTCATATGACGCGTGATAACAAAATTAAAAAATATTTACCACAAGCGAAAAGTGTTTTTTACCTAGTTCAATGTCCCAAGTGTGGAAGCAGGCAAGTGATTTTTTCGCATGCAACAATAGAAGTTAGATGCCTTTCTTGTAATGAACTTCTAGCAAAGCCCACGGGTGGTAAAGCAAAAATTTATGGTCAAATAATCGAGGTGTATAAGTGAAATTATAATAGTGAATGAGAATAAAACTTGAAATTTAAGGTGAGCTTTGGTGAAGAAAAAGTATGCTATTATGTGTATTCTTCTCATATTGCTTAAAGTAAATGTTGCCAATACATACCCAATATCTTGCGAAACGTCTTGGAAATATACCATAGTGATTGATGCATCTCATGGACTAGCTATCAATGTAAGTGCACTCAAAACGGGAATAGAGAACATAACCGCGCTTATTGAACGTGAATACAATATAACAATAGACGTATGGGTTTTCAAAGATGGTAGAATAAACAAAACAGCGTTGAGTGGAGTTAATATCTGGTTAATCCCGCCTCTTAATGGAAGCATATTTTACAAAACATTCGAAATAAATGCTTTGAAGTGGTTTTTAGAGGAGGGTGGTATTTTAATCATATCTTCCTCAGCATATATATCCTATAACCCACATCCAAATCCTCTAGTTCTCAATGACATCCTACGTGGACTAGAACTTGAGACAAAAGTTCGTTTCTATCACTATGAAGGAATTGGCGATACATTGTATGATAGCATCAATGGTCTTGTAAATGGATGTATAATAAACATCACAACTAACCTTATGTCAGAGGAGCTTCGTAATTACTTAAATAAGTCACTAATAATTCGTTCAAGCTCGATTGAAATTCTGGTGCCTAGTGAATTTCTGGTTATAAATGCACCACCAACAGCATTCTCTCTTAATGGAAATTTAAGTGTTTCCTACGGCAATTTTAGTGTATTTGCTATGAATAAAACAAGAAGTGGCGGTGCTATAGTATTACTAGGCTTTGCTGAAGTGCTGACGAATGAAACATCGCCACTAGGAGTTCCTTGGCTTAAATTAGGGGATAATCTTCAGTTTATAAAGAATCTGCTAATTGATCTTCTTCAAGTAAAACAGAGAACAAAACCACAAATTTTAGGACTAACGTTCCCTCTCTACTTAATTTATTTTGCTCTAGGAGCAATTCTTTTAGTATTATCTGTCATTGAATTAAGACAAAAACCTAAGAAAATTCCAAGGAGAAGAACATAATGAGTAAGAAAAAAAGAACTAAAGCTCCATTCCTCGGAACAACCACCTACTTTTTTTGCTCGAATTGTTACTCTCCATTGCTTGATTCCAAATGCTGCTTATGTAACCAATATGGCGTAGAATTTTTTACATCCCCACCTGGAGATCTCTATATTGCATTTGAAGCATATTACAATTTCATAGAAAGTGCCGTTATGAAAACAGTCAAAGTTAAATTACCACGAGATTTTGTGTATTTATTGAATAAGATTCCCGTAAGCAATAAAACTGCTGATGAGGTATACTTCTTAAATAAAAGATTAGGAGTTCTGTTTTTTGATTCTCTTTCAAAAGAGTTCACGTTTAAATTTGATGAATTTGGACTTAAATTCTTCCTTTCGCTACTTTTCCTAGAATCAAGTTATGACTTTGATGAAATCAAAAAGAATATCAAGTATGTGTCTGTCGACGATTGTGCAAGAGACAAGATATCTAGGGGTGCCAATATTTTAGCTCCAGGTATAATTGAGAAAACAGATTTCAATGAGGGAGATTATGTCATAGTCCTGCATGAGGATAGAATTATTGCGCTGGGGAAAGCAAAAATTAATGCTAGTGAAATTAAACGGCGAGGTATAGTTCTAAAAAATGTTTTTTCAGCGACTATAACGATAAGTGACTTAAAAGAAATGGCGAAAAACATAGAGCGTATCAGAGAAGTAATAAAAGGACTATCAAGAGGTATTACACTTCCCTCAAAGTCAATTTTATCTCTTGAAGAATATAACCCATGGAAGTATATTCCCCCTGAAGCTGCGGATCATTTAAAAGTAATAATAGCCGCAAATAGGTGTACCCTTGAAAGGCTTGCTAAGGATGCGATATCTTTTATTAGAAGATACTTAAAAAAAGGTGCTATTGTATCCTTTAGTGGCGGAAAGGATTCTTCATGTACGTTAGATTTAGTAATACAAGCTAGAATACCCTTCATTGTAATATTTGCTGATACTGGACTTGAGTTTCCAGAAACCACCGCTTATGTAGCGAGGATTCTCGAAAAAATCGGGGGCACGTTTCAATTGCAGAGCAAGGTTAATACAATTGAGATTTACAAAAATGAGAAAGCGATCGTAGTTCGGCGAAATGAAAAAGTATTCTGGACGTTAGCAAAACATCTTGGTTTTCCTGCCATGGATTTTAGATGGTGCTGTAAAGTATGCAAATTCATACCTATTCGAACTGCTTTAAGTAAAATTAATGTTGTGAACAATAAGATGATTGTTGGAACAAGGCGTTATGAATCTTTCCTTAGAAAACGACAGAAACGCATTGAATTTAATAGATGGACAAGAACACATAATTATCACCCAATTCAAGAGTGGCCCGCACTAGCGGTGTGGCTTTATGTATTTCT
>JAHKLH010000165.1 GCA_029856635.1 Candidatus Njordarchaeota archaeon | reverse complement strand
CTTTTGCGTCCAAGTTTATCCGTTAAAAATCCAGAAAATATTGCAGAGAGAAATCCGATTACATTACTTATGAATACCGCTATTGCCCAATCTTCGTAACTTATTTCAAGGTAATAAAATGCGTAATATTGTGTCAATGCCGTTAGTCCAAATCCCATAGCAAAGAGAATTCTAGCTAAAATGTATAATTTCATGTTTTTTATCATATAATAAAATGTCCTCTTATATTCCGTGGTGAGATGAATCATGAAACTTGAAAGCTTTTGATGAATTTTCCCCAGTCTTATTGTTTCCTTAAGTCCAATCGCTCGAAGTGTAGCAGCACACAGACCACTTACGCATGCAAGAATGAATAAGTTTAATTCTGTTGCAGTTATATCATTATTGTTAAGCATTAAGACATATGCTGCAATTAGTGGCGCAAAAATCGTAGCAATATCTGCTAACCTTGTAATCATATACCCGAAACCGCGACGTTTCTTTGGAAGACTGTCTGCTATTATCGCATTTAATGCGGGCTGATACAATAGGGCGATATTTGATAAAACACCAACAATGAGAACCCACTTCCAGTCAAGGAACCATGTATACGCATAATAAGAGAATGCTATGAAAAACGTAAAAATCACAATCATTTTTCGTCTTCCAATAATATCAGCTAAATATCCTCCAAAAATTCTAGCAAAAATTATCGCTACTGTTGTAACAGATGAAATAAGCGCAATTATACTTGGAGCCGCACCTAGTTCCTTGAGATATGCTTGAAAATATGTCCAAACAGCGGATTGAAATGGACTCCATATAATCCAGCTTAAAGTTAAGGTAATCACATTCGACCATATTGGTTGCGATGCTTCCGTATCCTCTGTAATCATAATTCACCCATGAAAACATCAATAAAAAATTGGTTTAAATTAAAAACGCTTAATCAAGTATTTGAAGTTAAAATTGCAATTTATTCTTTCATAAAATACTTTTACATATTATTATATTTTGACTGATGATTGCCCAGCATTCTGATTAGATGATGATCCGCTTACGGGCTGATGTAAGAGTACTATTACTTTCTTTACGATTAGTCTTTTCTTTTGATATTAAGATTCTAAAAGTGGTGAATACTTCCAAGAATACAAAATTAAGATTTTTTGGGTTAGTGTAATATTAAAATGCAACCAAATATGCTTTATGGATTTTTGACATAATTTTTTATCCTAAAAAAATATTAAACAAAAAACTTGCGCAAATTCTATAGTCTCCCTCGTCTGTACCTAAGAAAAACATACGTACCTATGGCTAATGCTGCCGAGCAGGCTAATACGCATAAATCTAACATTTGAGGTGACATCTCTGGAAAGAGTAATCCAAACATAATACTTAATCCTTCAATTGCACCAACGAATGTGAAAACTACGCCTAATAATTCCTGTGCCTTTGAAATTTCTTCCATGTATTTGCTCATTATAGCATCAACTACTGAATTCACGCCATCAATGTCTTCTCTCAAGCTTTTCGCTATATTTTCACAACATGTCATCATGTTTTCCATTTCATCTATAATTTCCTCAAGAGACAGACGACGAATTACAGAATTTATCTTTCTCTTGTCTTCCTCGCTCAAATTAGCTATCATCTCTTGTATCTTGTTGAATATTTTTCTGACACGTCTAATTGCAAGATTTGCTGGAATCATAACGCTTGTTATTATTTCGCTATCTGTACTCAACTCAAATAATCTTTTTCGTATGTCATGCATCCATTCTTCTATCATTCTCCTTTCATCATAAAGTTTGCTAATTCTTTCTCTTATGCTAGTTATTCGATCCCACATAAGCATTATTCGCTTATAGAGATATGCAAAAAATTTATCAAGTGCTTTAATTGATAAATATGCTTTTAATAACAGAGCGTATTTTGATAGATCCTTCTCAGAGCAAATTATGATTATCCCATAATCGCCTTCAATAATAACGGAATCCCTAAAGACATGAATCTGGTCCTTAATAATCCAACCTATAATTTGCTGAAATTCGCCTATTATTGCATCTACCGGAATACTTTGATTCTTAAGGGCCTCGGCAAATTTCTCTGGTGTGTAGATTTTTCCCAGAACCCATATTTCACTAGAAATTACTCCTATCACTTTTGCTCTTTCCAATCCTGGCTTTGCATATCCTGGGTAAACAGTATTAAGTATTCTCCTTTGATAATCATTCAATAATGAGTTTATTGCCGTACTTGATTCATCCCAGATGTTTGCTATGATTCTTGATAATTTGTCAACACTTGCCCATTCTTCAAACTCTGTCGCCTCTGAAACCTTTTCACCTTTCGGCGTTTTGATAATTCTTGTTGAGTATATTGTAACACCAGAGGCATCGATTAAAACACCTAATCTCGCAGTAATCTCCCTTTTCTTCCCGAAAATTATGTCGGATGTGAATTCTATGTAATCTCGAGGATTATAACTGAGTACAGATATTCGAACTGCCTCTGCATTTCTTCCAAGAGTAAATATTGGATTCATTGGTTCTCTATCCTTTATTGTCGCCAAGAATGTAGGTAAGTGATACTTGTTAGCTTGAATAGCTTCTGCAAAATCATTAAACATGTTCATATCAAATGGAATCCACTCAGCTATGAAAATATAAGGTGCTTTCAGTTTTGTTATTTCTGTTAATTCATCTACAATTCCGATATATTCTTCCTCAGCATCGGATTGTTTAGCATTCTTCATATTTTACACCTCTATTTTTTCTCTGAGGAACTTGCTTAGGAGGATTAATTCTGAAATGAAGTTAATTTGTTCAGCATCAAGAATATTACGAGCTCTAATTTTTGTCATTTTATTATGGATAATTTCTTTTTCTCTCTCGCATTTAGGACATATGAGTTGAGGTTCAATATGCTCAGTAAAGTGTACTTCATAAAGAATACTATGAACAGGACATTTATATACATTTTCAACCTCTCTTTTTATCTCCATTGGAATCTCTCTTACGTATGCCCTGTCAGTAACCCGATATGCAAAAATATATCTATAGTGCTCAGTTGAAAGCCTTAAACGTTCGATTATCTTAGCTTCTATTAATTTCTCAAGTATTGCTTCTGCCTCCATACTCACATTAACAAAACGCGTTTGATCGCTCCAAGTTACAAATAGGGGAGCATAATCAAATGTTCTGAAAAGTTGTTCAACAGTACCGATATATATTAATGCCTTAAGAGCTTGATCCTTAAGCCAGGTTACTTCCCCCTGCTCGCCTTTCTCAGTGTAGAGATGGATTAAATACACTAAACGTTGCGCATCCTTCTCTGATTCGATATTATCAAATATTCTTCTCATACTCATATAATCACATTGGGCTTTATTATTTAAGTATTTAATAATATTTTTTAAACACTCTGATTATTAAAAATATAAAAATTCGAGTGCTCCTGACTTAAAATACAAACATATTAATTCATGCTTTGCAGTAATAGCTTTATTTCTGGATAAATTTAGTTTTCTTTTTGTCTATAAATAGCTCAAACTTCGATATATTCCTTCATGAGACTACTTAATAAGATTATTTTAGACATAAACTTCATTTTCTCTGTTTTAAGAACCCTAAGTTCAATTTTAGTATCGCATCTGGGACATACTAGTATTGGCTCGATGTATCTATTAAATTTTACTTCATACAAGACAAGATCCTTCGAACACTGATACACTCTTTTAACTTCTTCTTTTATGCTTTCTGGAATCTTCTCTATGTACGAAAGATCGCGAACTCGATATGCAAAAATGTAACGATAATGTTCGGTAGAAAGACGCAAACGATCAAGTATTTCATCTTTCACCAATTTCTCAAGTATTGCTTCTGCCTCCATACTCACATTAACAAAACGCGTTTGATCACTCCAAGTTACAAATAGAGGAGCATAATCAAATGTTCTAAACAAACCCTTTACAATTCCAAAGTAAATCAATGCTTTTAATGCTTGATCTTTTAACCATTCCCCTTTTCTAAAATTTGATTTTTTGGTATACAAGTAGATTAAATATACTAGGCGCTGGATATCTTCTTCTTTTTCAGTTGAGCTTTCTTGTTTGCTCATTATAACCACACTTGATTATTGTGTTCTTGTTGCATATCAAAAGATAGATTTTTCAATATAAAAAGCAGATTTTATTTTATTAT
>JAHKLH010000164.1 GCA_029856635.1 Candidatus Njordarchaeota archaeon | reverse complement strand
CCATTAATGGAGATTACCTAAGTACAACATATTATGTTCATTTAATTCAATAACCAAATAATATGGTTAACCTATGCGGAAAATCATCGCGAGAAAAAAGATTTTTATGATAATCAGTTTGGAAATTATATATTGAATCTCAAGGCTTGAGCGGAAGAGAACAGAGAGTTAATTCTGATTATTATATATTAAGATAGATATCTCACGCGTACTTGACTCACATTTTCATCAAAGATTCTAAAAAATATGCATACTTGTAGTTTATTGCAATTTCATGGAAATAAGTTTAAAATCTCTTTCTTTACGATTTTCTTAATTTCATTTGGAAGTTTTTCAATATCAACTTGCTGGAGTTCTAGTTTACTCATTTCCTTACAGAGCTTTTTCAGAAAATCACGATGAATTTGCAAGGCTTTTTCTGCTAATAAAAAACAAATATGATACGTAGAATATCCAAGAAGTACAGTGAGTCCCTTAAATCGTACTTCTTCAACGGCACCAAATTCATCTACGATATCTTCTCCAATTTTATTGAGAGCTATTGTTAGTCCAGATATTAGTGGAGAAACATTCTTTATTTCACTTGTAGTGTAAATTTCAAAGATTTGACTACCATCTCTCGTTGATAAGAGAAACCCATATAGTTTATAGGGGAGAATTATTGTGATGTATGGGTCAATTATGTACGGAATAACTAGGATGATACATCCAGAAGCATTTAAAATTAGCACTATATACATCAGAGCATTCTTCTCAATTAGTCTTAGGAAAATTATAATGTGCGTAAATGCGTTAAATAAGAGTATAACTATTATTCCACAAATTTCTATTAGTATTAGATTTCTCCTCCTTATGTTATGTACTACTCTCAATTGTTTAAGTGTGACGTGGATAATGTATAAGCTTAACCAAAACAAAGCAATTCCAACTAATAATGAATCTATGTCAACTCCATTTACAATGAGATATATTGTGGTTCTCTCGATTAATTCATTCTTTCTTACTTCAAACGTGGCTAGAGTTAATCTCAAGAATATGATAATTATACACAGTGCCTTATAAATGGCTGCCTTAAGTGTCATTTTTTCTTCAATTAATCTCCTAAAGAAACTCATTGCAGGTATGAGAGTAAGAATAATTAATGCGAAAAATGTGCGGAAAAATAGTCTTGCTACCTCTAATGACCAAAATGGAAAGTGACCAATGAACTCAAAAAGCAGTGCTGATGATAAGGAGAAGAACGATATGCTTAATACGAAAAAAGAAGAAATTCCAGTCTTGATTCCTGATGAAACAAATCTGAATGCAATCGCCATTGAAATAACTGCGATTATAACTTCGGTCCACAAATACCAATACATGTAAAATACACTCAATTTTCCAAAAAAAAGAGAAGTCAAGATAATATAATTTATCACGCTCAAAAATAGTTCAAATTTATTCAATCATTAATCCAAAGATGGAATTTATTAATCATATTAATCCAGCAGTAGTTATATTTCTATGTAAAACTCTAATTAATTCCCCACTTAATTTAAGAGTCATCCACTCTTCTCGTGGTATAATCGATACGTAGTCCGCAACTGTTGATGATGCAAAAACTAGGATTTCATTTATACAATAATGTAATCGATAATAATTTCTTAGGATTTTTATTTGTTCTTCCGTCTTCCCCTTTTTTCTTAAATATTCCTCGTTAAGATATGAAATTGCATATAAGGTTGGTTCTGCATCAGACAACTCTGCTATGAATACGTTTAACGCGGATTTAACAACATTTTTAATTACAAGTTCTTTCAATGATTTCTCAAATGAATTCCATTTTTGTGCGACCCACATTGCAAATAGATGACTATCACAGAGATTTTCCACAATTATTTCATTCAACTTTAGCTCATTTCCAAAGAACTCCTTAGATAAGGAGCCATTATGAGCAACGAATATTGTTGTAGCTGAATTAGTAACATATGAAAAAGGATGCACCGACTCAATATTCTTCTTAAAAGTTCCAGCGTTTCTTGCATGTGCAATTATTGATACTTCTTGTCCTAAAACTTGATTTAAAAGTTTTTTAAGAATGTTCCTCTCCTCAAATATTGATTTTAGTGATTTATATACCATGTATCGTTGTGTACCACGATGTATTATGACAAGTCCCCATCCATCTGGATGCTGCCCGTATTCTTTTCCTTTATATTTACCGAGGATATGATCTCGCTCCGCTGCTTTTATTAATGCATCGAAGAACTCCCAGTATTTTTCTTGGTATTTTCCCTGAAACATCAGCATCCGGCACATTTAAAAACACCCCATAAGGCGAAACTCATTCAGCATTATCTTTATTCGTCATGGAATAACGATTTTTGTCCCAACATGTCCATCCTTGTAAACTTGTTTGAGGTGAATTTCAAAGAATTCTCTAGCTACATCACCACTACAGTGCAGGGGATATACCTCTTGAACACCTATTCTTCGAAAAGTCTCTATGATTCTTTTCAGTCTTGTAATATCTGATCCTAGATGAAAACCGCCTATCACGGCATATATTTTCCGCTTGAAATGTTCATAAATGTATGTGGACATTTGTTCTATTTTAGGATGTGAACAACCAACAAGCATTATTAATCCTACGGCTGTGTTAATAATCACACACTGTTCGATGATAAAATGCTTGAATTTTACAATATACATGTTTTCACTAATTTTGTTAATCGCATTTGATGTAACAACTACTCTTGGACCTTTAGAACCAATTTGGCTAACGATATAATGGTCTTCTGGGAAGTATATGGTTATATCTGGTTTTTTGTTTAGGAAGTAACTTAATCCTCCAAAATGGTCAAAATGCATGTGAGAAATGATAATGAATTCAATTTTATCTAGATTAATTCCAATCGCATTCGCATTATATTCTAGAGCTTCTGGATCTGGTCCTGTATCAAATAGAAAAGCAATATTATTTACTTCTACGAATAGTGATAATCCCCATCTTGTTATAAGCGGTTTTGGTCCAGGATTATTATCAATCAAAACCGTGATTTTAATCTGTTGTGCTTGTTTCATTTTATGTCACTATTATGACTTGACCTATGAAAATTATATAGGTAAATAAATTATATAGAGGCGTATTTAAAATGTCCAATAATGAAATGAATGATGTAAAATTAGCAAAAATAGCAATAATCTCGTTTGGTTTGATAAGCTTATTTGGAGACATAATTTATGAGGGAGCAAGAAGTATTATTCCTTCATATTTAGAAATTCTTCTTGCTCCAGCAGTTATGGTAGGATTCGCTCTAGGTTTAGGAGAATTTTTAGGCTATGCACTACGTCTAGTTTCTGGACCAATTGCCGATACCACACGTGCTTACTGGGCACTAACTATAATTGGATATTGCTTACTTATTTCAATCCCCCTACTTGCATTAACCACGAATTGGCAAATTGCAATAATTTTAGTGATTGTGGAAAGAATTGCAAAAGCCATACGTACACCAGCACGTGATACATTACTTTCAGTAACAACACGAGCGTATGGTCGTGGAAAAGCATTTGGTTTACATGAATTACTCGACCAAGTTGGTGCTATATTAGGTCCCACAATTGTTGTAATCTCTATATTTTATTATAGTGCTCATAAAGTGGAATTACCAGAAATATTTCGAAATACATTTCTTATATTGTTTCTCCCCTATCTATGCCTCCTCGTAGTCCTGACTAGCGGCTATTTAAAAATGAAAACACCAACAGCAGAAATGCTTAAAACAACCAAACGCGAAAGAATTGTAGAACCATTAACTAAATCCTTCTATTTGTATTCATTTGCAGTACTATTAAATACTGCTGGATTATTCCCAGTCGCGTTAATTCTCTATAGAGCAACTCCAACATTACTAGAAGCTATCTGGGGCGTTGCACTTCTTTACTTGTTAGTCCAAGCCGTAGATGCTATATTTGCTGTAATCGCTGGTTTTGCTTATGATAAATTTGGCATCAAGTTTTTGAGTATCCCCTTTCTTCTCTCTATTTTCCCTGCAGTATTTATTGCTTTCTCTTTCATTTACAGCACTTTATCCTTTATTTTTATTGTAATTTCGGCGGCAGTATTTGGAATTATTCTCGGAATGCAAGAATCTATTTATCGTGCAGCAGTAGCTGATCTAACTGGCATAACCAAGCGAGGAACAGGATATGGTATATTCAATGCCATG
>JAHKLH010000163.1 GCA_029856635.1 Candidatus Njordarchaeota archaeon | reverse complement strand
GGAATAATGTCACTGGCGAATACCATCCTGATGTTAAAGTTGATTCTGATGGGAGGGTATTTTTGGTTGAAGATACTTGTAGTGGACTGAACTGTGTTAGCTCAATTGATTTTTACATCTTTGCTTCAAATGGGTCTCTTCTTACTAGTGGACGATCTGCCACCGGTTCTGGAGGAATCCCTTCGACGACATATTCTCATACATATCCAAAAATCGCTCTTGGAAACGATAATTTTATGATTGTTTGGGATTATTACTATTATTCCGGAGGCCATTATTCAGATATCTATGGAGAGATACGTTCTAAAGATGGATCTGTGTTAGTAGATAATTTTAGAGTTAATCAATACTCTACCAGCGATCAGGATAATCCTGATATCGATGTAAGTAACAATGATAATTATATCGTTGTATGGGATGATAATCGAAATGGAGATCGAGATATTTATGGTATAATTCTTGATGACAGAGGCAATGTAATAAAATCTGACTTTATTCTAAATAATGAAAGAACGAATGATCAAGAATATCCTGCTATAGCAGTAGATAAACGAAGCAACAATTTTGTTGTTGTGTGGATGGATGATAGAAATAATGATTATGACATTTATATGCGAATCTTTGATAGTAATGGAGTTGCTTTGACGGATGATCTGAGAGTGGATCAATCAACCTCAGGCAACCAACAGTATCCTGATGTTGCTATTGATCAGAATGGGAGGATCATTGTTGTATGGGAAGATAATAGAAGTGGAAACTATGATGTTTATGCTAGAATTTTTGATTCTAATGGAAACGCTTTAACTTCTGAATTTAGAGTTAATTTGGTTACTACTAATGATCAAGCAAAACCTTCTGTTGCTGTTGATCCTAACAATGGTTTTGTTATAGCGTGGGAGGATTATCGAAGTGGAAGTAGTTGGCAAGTTTATGTTAGATCATTTGCGTATAAATATTATTTTAGTTTGCCGAATAATTTGCCTGCAGGAAATTATAGTTTAAGAGTAAGAATTTTAGGAAATGCATCGCAGTATCAAAAACAAGAAGTTTGGATTAACTATACTGATGGAAATTGGAGTAAGATTGCTGAGTTAGGAAGTTATATCGATGATGATTTTCATATTGAGACTCATTACTTTGAAGCAGAAAAACCATTCAATAAGATTATAGTTAAGTGTGTTAATAGTTGGTTATGTAATCCTATTGATTATTTAAGCATAATTCCTGATGTAAATTATGTTACAAAAGATTACAGTGATTTCTGGAATCATGGAACGGTTCATGGAGCTGTGTGGAATGCTAGTGGCGGACATGATGGAAGAGGAGCTTATGAGTTTGATGGTATTAATGACAGCGTAGATTGCGGAAACAGCAACGCCTTTAATATTACTGATAAACTAACTATCTCTTTTTGGATAAAACCTTCTTCCTTTAACCAAAAGATGTATTTCTTAGATAAGCATTATTCAGGACAATATGGTTACTTTGGCTATATTGATACTGATAAATCAGTATTCTTCAGGTTTGGAAATTATGCTATTAAAACATCTTCTAATGTTCTTTCGTTGAATCAATGGCATCACATTGCAATTGTGGGTGATTCGACTTTAGGTTCTAATTCGTTTAGGAAGATATATATCGATGGGAAAGAAAACGCTTCAACCATATCTTCTTTTGGTTGGTATAATTGTTCTGATCCTTTGTTTATAGGTGATACTAGCGCATCCGAAGGTGCGATAAACGGTTCTTTAGATGATTTTCTAGTTTTTCATAGAGCACTATCATCAGAAGAAATATATACTTTATATAAAGAAGGATTAAGCAAATTATCTTCATCAGAAACAGCAAAAGGAGAAAACTGGAGTTGTTCTGTAACTTTGAATGATGGCGAAGAAGATAGTAGTACGCTTAGGTCTGGAGTTTTGCCTGTGATAAACAAAGCTCCAGAACAGAAAAGATATCCTTGGATTGGTGGTCATGCTGATGTGAATTTAGATGGTTTAGTAAGCTATTGGCAATTTGAATATGATAACGGTACTCATACTTTTGATAGTACTGGTAGGAATAATGGAACTCTACATGGTGATGTAAAGTTAGTGGAAGAAGGAAGAGTTGGTAGGGCTTACTCTTTTGATGGAGATGGGGATTATGTTGAAGTTGATGGTTTTTCACCTTCTACATTCGATAGTATTACTGTTTCTTTATGGGTAAAGCCGCGAACCTATAATTGTTCTTCAGCAAAAGATTGTTCGTGGCTTTATATGAATAATACGCTTGACTTTCAGTTTATTACGAATGATGGAGTTGAAATAAGATTTGCAACGTCTTTATCTAAAGGTGATTATGTTACTGCTCCGATTTCTAATATAGATCTAAATAAATGGCAACACATGATTGCTGTATGGAACGGAACTTACTGTATGATTTATAAAAATGGAAATTTGCTAGCAAGCAGCACATGTGATGAAATTGCTTCTGGTATGTCTTATTTAGTTATTGGCGAGCATGTTAATTTTCCAAACACCCGTTCTTTCGATGGAACAATAGACGAAGTAATGATCTTCAATCGAGCATTAACAGAATCAGAAATACAGGAATTGTATAACATAACGAGAGGTAGATATGCATATTCAGAGAACGATTTGGGTTGTGCCCCTAATGAAACTTATGATGCAGATAATGATTTAGGCTGCTCACCTAATGCAACATTCGATGCGGATAATGACGACCTAACTTATATCTATAACTGGTATAGAAACGGTCAATCTATTCTAGTATTAAACATGCCATTCGAAGGAGGAAGTAATAGTACTTGGACTAAGGATTATTCCCCTTTCAATCTTCAAGGAGACGTTGTAAATTTGACTTGGAATGCGAGTTGCGGTTACGAAGGAGGTTGCTATTTTAGAGAAAGTTCGCAAAGTGGAGGAGGTATTTTTGTAGAGGGAAGCCAATCTTTGAAATTTGGAACAGAATTTGCGATAGAGCTCTGGTACTATCCAATTGACGACGCTGAATGGGAACCTCTTTTGATAAAGGGTAAAAATTACACTTTTGAAGAAAGCTTTTATCTTCAGATGAGTAATGATTATTGGAGAAATACTACTTGGTGTGAGGTTGTGGTAAACAATAGTGGTTCATGTCAAGAATATCAAGTAAAGAACGGGACTCCGGTCACTCCTGGAGTCTGGCATCATATAGTTTGTACCTATAATGGTACTCATTTGGTGACTTATTTAGATGGGGAATTAGATGTTTCAAAGCAAATAAGCACTTCTCCTCTACCTGTGTGTAATTACGATCGCAAAATAATTATCGCTAGAAAAGGTGAAGAAATTTTGCATAGCATTGCGGTGGGAGAAAAAATTGATAACGTTCGAGTATGGAACACATCCCTTTCTGAACAACAAGTTGCTTTGTTGTATAAACAAGGGTTAAATACAATTTCTTACTCAGAGACCTCTACAGGAGAAAACTGGAAGTGTGAGGTTACTCTGAATGATGGCGAAGAAGATAGTGTTACTTATCAAAGTAGTGATATTCCTATTATTGGAGGAGGATTAACAGCTTGTGGAGACATTACTCAACCAGGAACTTATTATTTACTTAATGATGTAAGTAGTAATGGAACATGCTTCAATATACTAGCTGATAATGTTACTTTGCACTGTCAAGGACATTTGATTAATTATTCTACGCAGTATGCTGGGTATGGTATAAATGTGAGCTCCGGTGCTAAGAATTTTTATGTAGATAATTGTGTCATTCGGTTCGGTAGTTCTTCTGCTTCGCATGGAATCTATTTAAAAAGTGCTAATAATTCGTATGTAGATGCTCTTGACTTTCAAGTATCGATTTCAAAGAGCCTGAACGCGTTATATGTAACTGAATCAAAAAATGTTAGTTTGGTAAATTCTAATATATTTTTTTCTGGAGGCGGGGATTCCGCTGTAAGATTGGATAATTGTAATGAAGTAGAATTAATTAACAATACTATAAGAACAAGCGGTGCAGCTTATAGGGTTCCTGTTGTGCTTGGTCATACAGAAAACAGCACTATCGTTAACAATACGATTTATACTTGGACACACGCTCCTGGTATTTATTTTGAATATTCTAAATTCTCAAATGTTTCAGGAAATAATGTTTCTACAGAAAGAAAAGCACCTTTCATAATTTTGGGCGATGTTAACGATATAAGTTATTATAATC
>JAHKLH010000162.1 GCA_029856635.1 Candidatus Njordarchaeota archaeon | reverse complement strand
TCCTTAAACGTAAATTGAAGAAGATTTTTTGGATTAAAAATTTACATTAAAATAAAACGATAACGTGATAGATTTTAATAAATCAGAAATTATCAAAATTTCTTACTTGAGAATCTTAATTTTAATCAGAGCGGTCCGTCATCATCATTCAGAGCCTCGCAGGGTCATCATTTCTAGTATAAAAAGCATCTCCCTCTTAAAAAACGTTTGTTCATGAATAAAAACTAATTTAGTTTTTAGGGGGACACTGGTAATTATAATGCGTTCTTTAATAGCGACATTGCTAGTAGTTTTAATTCTATTGCCTATCATAACATATTTTAAAACAGGTACTACAAGTACTGAACTAAATACAGTAGAGCTTAATGTAAAAGAAAAGCAATTACATCCCGTTTACTTTCTAGGTGAACCGAAAAATACACCAACAATGTTTAATGCAAGATCTAGTAGTTTTAAAATCATTTTTGATTCAGCACATGGACAATACTGGGACGAGTCACAAATGACTAATTTCCTGTCCTTACTTTCAATGTTTGGTGATGTTATAATTAATGAAAATCCAATTACAGGAGAATTACTTTCTGACGCGGATTTATTAATTATTCCAAATCCGTATCCGTACCGGAACGGAAACTTTACATCTGAAGAACTTCATGCAATGTGGGACTTCATAGAAAACAAAAGTGGATCACTATTCATAATGGGAGATGCCAGCTGGAATATCACAAGAGGTTATGATTATGTTCATCCTGAAATTTTAAACCCTATTACTGCTAGGTATGGAATAACATGGCTTCATGGTGAAGTTAAAGATAATGAATCAAACTTAAACCGCCCATGGTACGTTTTGATAAACCAATTTACATCAGACAGTCAGATGATTTTGCCGGGAATTCAGCAAGTATGCTTTGCAAGTGGTACATCCTTAAATACTACGACTCCTACTGTAAACGCTTCGGTTTACATCCTTGCTAGAGGAAACCCGACTTCATTCTTTATAAACGCTAGTGGAATTACTCAACCCCATCCACGAGGAGAAGAAATAATACCATTCATAGCAGCAGAAATTAATAATGGTGGTAGAATATTTGCTTCTGGAAGCAGTAGAATGTTTTCGGATAAATCTGATTCAGGATTACTTGTGGAACAAAATAGAGACTTAGCGATGCTAGCAATTGCTTGGCTTCTTCATTATGAAATAGTTCCACGAAGCAGCATTGAAAAAGAAACTATTAGGTTCCTTGAAGAAACAAATCTTCGTGTATATATTACAAACTTTGCATCCCGTGAAATCAGTTCTAGTGTCTACATATTATTACCATATGTGTTGAACCTAACATCACCAAATGCCACAGTAAATAACGGAACAGCCACTTATGAAGTCCCTATTCTCCCAAACAATACCGTTTTTGTTGATGTCCCGCCTCATACTACGGTTGAGATTACATTCAAAGTAAAGTCTGTTATTGGAGTCCGTTATTATGGAAGAATCTTAATTCGAGTTTTCTTCGAAGGAAAATATTTGGAGACAAGTGTAAGCATCACTAATTTACCGTGTTTTACTGTTGAAAGCTACTTTGAAAATATTTACTTGAACACGAGCATCACAAATTCTACAACACTGTATGTGAAGATAACAAACAATTGTTCAAGAACTATAAACAATGTTACAGTTGAAATAATAGAAATACCCACTGAATTCCTCATACAACCAAGCAATAAGACAATAATTTTGCAAAAAATAGATGCTGAACAAACAGTAGTGGTAGTGTTTAAGATAAACATTACAACAATTGGAGTATACACTGTAACTATCCAAGTTTCATCCCCTGATGGTGGAATTGATGTAAGCAGAGCCACCTTAATTGCATTTCCAGAAAAAATCGTGATTTTTGATAATGCACATAATCAATACTTCGACTATAACAAAATGACTACTCTAATACAGATTCTTCGAGAATATGCTCCTGTGTTAATTTCATTTGAACCCATATCGAGCACAGTACTAAAATTCACAAGACTTCTGGTTATTCCTAATCCAGAGCCAACTTATGGTAATGATGTCTTCTCCGATGATGAAATAGTAGCGATCCAAAATTATATTGAAAGTGGTGGAGCACTATTGATAATGGGCAACTACTACCGATACTTCTACTTAGAAAATCCAAACAATGTAAACGACATAACAAGTAAGTACGGAATAACTTGGTTTGATGGTGATGTTTACGATGATGTTAACAATATTAATAATAGAGCATATTACGTTATTGTTAAGAATTTTGCAAACAATTCACTAGCAAGAATGTTAACTGAAGGAATAGAGGATGTTTACTACTCAGGAACTTTCCTTAACTTCACAGAAAAACCAAATGTAAAACTTTACCCAATATTGCTAGGTAATCCTACAACATACGGAACACTTGGAGGCTCAGAAGAACCACATGTGGTTAAAGGCAATGAAACGATTTTAATGATTGCCGCAATAATTAAACCAAGTGATGGAAAAATCATTGCAACGGGATCAACATACATGTTTTCAGATTATGGATTAAACTTTATGTCGCACAATAAGCCTTTCGCTAGAAAAATTATTGGTTGGCTACTCGCATCAACTAAGATGAGCTTGTACATATCTCCACTTCCGCTAGAAATATATACTGGAGAAAAATATGTTATTAAATGTAAAATCTCAAACGACGGAGTAAAAGATCTAGTTAATATTTACGTATACATTTCTGTTTCAGGACCTATTATACTATTAAATTCAACAACAAATGTTTCAATTCCATATTTAGCTCCAGGAGAAATTATCAGATTCCGATGGATTGTCAAGGCAACAAAACCAGGTTCGGCAACAATTGTAATTACTGCAAAAGCTGGTAATTATCCACCAATGACACAAATGTACACTTTAAGTATAAGAGAAAAACCAACGCCAACACCGACATGGATTTATATTGCTGTAGGATCTATACTTATATCCATAGTAATCATTGCGATTGTTGCATGGAAAAAAGGAGTTGCCTTTAGGAGGAAAATATGAGTTTCCCACCAGCAATTTTGGAGCTAGCTGCTTGCGGAAAAATAAAAACTCTCCGCAAAAACTCTAAAGGAATTTATAGCAAGATATTAGAATTGATAAAACTCGCGAGATTTGAACGCAAGATAAAACCAGAAAATTGGAAAATAGGAATGATCATCATAAATAAACGCCCAATAGAAATGGCAGAGCAAGAATTGCTTGAATTAAGGAACGCAAATGTAATAGTTTTTGTGACAGATATTTTAAGCCCAAAAGACATTAAAAAACTTAACGAATATGGATTACTATCACGTACTCGTTTACTTCGCCCAGAAAAAATATGAAATTCCACACTTTTTAGTTTATACTTCTGCATAAATTTTTATATTTTTATTTGTTAGACAGAGGTGTAACAGTATGCCCAAGAAAGTAAAGATTGATCCGGACAAATGCATTGGTTGTGGAGTATGCGCATCAGTCGCCCCATCCATTTTCGTCCTTAATACTGACGAGGGCAAGTCAAATATAGTTGAACAGTACAGAACAGAGAACCAATACGTCGGAGAGATACCTGACGAAATGGAAAGTGAAGCAAGGACGGCAGCAGATTCATGTCCAACTCAAGCTATCACAATTGAATAAGCAGATAATTAAAACTAAAAAAGGCTATTTTTGATTTTATTTTAATACCAAATAGCCTCATACATATCACATTCTAACGTCAAATCAGAATTTTTGAATAAGCTATTTTACATTGAATAACTATTAAAGTCTAAACATAACCATGTTTTACTACATGATTTCTATTTAAGCTTTCCATAGTCTTGATTAGTTTAGATAATCAATTTTGGGTGTTTGTGGGGTTTACAATGTCGGATAAAGCTGTTGAAACAGAAAAACAAGAGCAATTGACTGATATTGAAGAATTAGCGAGAAATCTACTGGAAAAGAATTATGAAAAACTTAGAAAAACCCGTTTTCATTTAATAATTCGTCTTCTAATGGGTCGACGAGAATATCGTTTAATTAGAATTGAGGAATTAGAATTACTTGCAACACATGTTTTAAAACTTGAAATAAGTGGGGAGGAATTCATAAATTCGGCAACTGCAATTGAATTACATGGAGGATTCATTTCAACTGAAACTGCATCGCTTGAAGAGTGGATGGCATTTATTGA
Source organism: Candidatus Njordarchaeota archaeon (assembly GCA_029856635.1). Classification (GTDB taxonomy): domain Archaea; phylum Asgardarchaeota; class Njordarchaeia; order Njordarchaeales; family JAHKLH01; genus JAHKLH01. Next base: position 117 of record JAHKLH010000162.1, on the reverse strand, counting down.
GAGTATTAAGACCAAAAAGAATCCTAGAATTCTAGTTAACATAAGTTTTCGTTCACGATACGGACTTCCCCAGAGCATCTCCGATTTCGATGTATTTGTCGTCAATTACGAGATTCT
>JAHKLH010000161.1 GCA_029856635.1 Candidatus Njordarchaeota archaeon | reverse complement strand
TACAGAAGATGAAGTCAGGAAAATCGCAGATTTTCTTAAAAAACGAATTGAGGAACTACCCTTAATACCAGTGCTTCATTTCTCAAGGATACTCTACAAAACTAAACGACCATGTCCTTTTCTTTCAAAGGATAGAAAATGCAGTATATATCCCGTACGCGGAATTCAGTGTCGTTCATTTCCGTTTGAATGGTTAATGTATTCCTTTGTTCCAGTGTACTGTCCTGGACTTTCTAAGGCTATCAGTAAAGCAAATAATTTCATCAAAAGGAATCTCAAAAAATTGCAAAAAGCATCTAAAGAATTAGAAACAGATTTACAAAAACTAGCAAGTGACTTAACATTTAAAGAAAAAATGCAATACCTTGAGTACAAACCATTAGTCAATAAGTTATTCAAAATTATTAAGTAAAAAATTATAACTGACTAGCATAAAAAACAATAGATGTAGCCGATAAAAACACTGCAATATAATTATGATAAAAATAGTACCTAAAACTTCATTCTTCCTGTGATGAGGCGCCTGATTCCTGGACTGAGTTCTTCAATGTGAGCTCGTGCGACCTCATCAATTAATCCTCTAAGAATTGAAATTGCTAGCAATAATCCAGATCCCGTTGCATATGCACCCAAAATATCAGCCATAGCTGCGATTATGCCCATTAAGATGGAAGAAAGGTGCGTTGAACACCATATGTAGGGTCTTAAATATTGTGCTATATGACGTTTGCTAGCTCTAATTCCAGTAATCTTGATTTTCATTGCAAGGAGCTGCTCAGCGATCGCGTATTCATTCATTCCGGCAACGCTTACCCAAAGTACTCCAAATACCCAGCATCCGAATACCATCCAAATGAAATATCCTACGGCGTGATATGGATCCTCTATACTAAAAATCAATCCTTGCGGCGGCACTATATATTTGCATAAACCTCCAGTAGCAATAGGTCTTCCCTCTTCAACAATCCATGTGCCGAATAATGATGCAAAGAAGTTTCCTGGAAATTGATTCCAGATCATTTGTGAAAGAAACATTATTTCTGCGGCAAGAGCACCAACTAAGATAACGGGAATATTTGAAACATACATGAATTTTAATGGGTACCTAAACTTATAGCGAAAGATTGTTGATTCTGCGGGAATGTCAATTGTTAGGCTTTCTAAGTAAATAATCATGCTAGCAATGAATATAGTAGTTATTAAACCGACAAAATCAGGCCAGCCGCGTCTAACAATAATATCATTTAATCTTCCACGTTGTAATGCCTGGACTAATGCTGGTATAAATCCATATGCATATCCATCTCCAACAGGGGAGATTGAGAATAAACTAAATATTATCCTTTGTGCTACTCCTCCTAAAATGAAAAGTGAAATTCCGCTTCCGATACCATATCCTTTTGAAACAATTTCATCTAACAGTATTATGAAAATACCAGCAATTATTAATTGAAGAAAAACGATGAATGCTTGTCCTGGTTGCAGTGAGCCATAAGCACCGCCAATTACATATGCTGCAGCATGGAATATCGTCATCAAAACAGCCATTCCTCTTACTGCTTCATTATAAATACGTCGCTCATCGGGATCGCTGAAATCAACCAAAATAATTTTAGAACCAACTAATAGTTCGATAATCAAACCGCCAGTCACTATTGGGCCAATTCCTAGTTCAGCAAGCGTTCCTCTGGAGCTTGCTAATAGAACACGCAAGGTCCAAAAAGGATCAACGCCTTGTCCAATAACAATACCATACAAAGGAACTGATGCCATTAAATAATAAATTATCAATACTAAAAGAGACCAAATTAGTCTTTCTTTGAATGATAATCTTCTCTCTGGGCGTTTGATTGTTGGTATAACGCGCGCAAATGGGGCGACTGCTTGAAGAAACTTCGAAGGCACTCTTCTTCCCCCAGAAATTAGAAAACTTTATTGAAATTAATAACTAAAATATTTTTTACCCGAGGATGATACCATCATTGTTATCTTACGTGGATCCTGAGAAGATTTTCGTTCGTCTCTTTTAAGATTCAAATAAAAACCTTCTTCATATTTTCCAAATATTATCTGTGATATTTTTCGATATTGTATTTAATAAAAACTTATTACTTTTGGTTAAGGTTTATTCAATTTGGTATGTGTTTAAACAAAATAAAGCTTAAATTTACTATCATTATCTTAATAGACACAGTATGTTGGTGATACCGATTATGACCTATGAGGAGGAAATATATATTGATAGATTACGACAAGTGATTCACAAAATAGAAAAAGACATTCAAGCCGAACTTAAACGAGCACCATATGTCGTCATACCCATTCGTAGGATTCGAAGAGAACTAGGGAGTATTCGTGGAATTCCATTCATAATCCGAGTCTTATCTAGACGTTTTAAAGTTGTTAGAGATGGAAATTGGCTTATTGTTCAGCCGAAAAAGGAACAGCCACGTGAATATATCTTTATGTAAATTTTTATTTTTTATTGAACTTATTTTTTCGCTGGCTGTGATGAGGTACTTTCATCCTCTGAGGTTTTTTCTGCTTCCACAGGAGCTGAAACGGGAGTTTCCTTGATAATCTCCTTTGGTTTAATAAAGTGATCTATAAAAATCACTTCATCTAAGTTAATGTATTTTAGTAAGTATTCTGCAAGAACACGTCTCATTCCTAAAATACCAAGACGTTCATCTGAACTCATTTCCGTCATAACATCTGGTGGAATCTCAATCGTCATTTTTCGATTTGCATCCGAGAGTGAAATAAACACTTTTGTAGCTATGTTTTTCCCAGCAAACTTTTCCAATAATGCTCGCGCCCTTTCTTCTTTGCTAGCTGTAGGAGGAAGAACCTTGATAATTTCTCCTTGGATTTCGATTTCTTTTCCGGCATATGGATGATTAAAATCAACAATCACATTTTTTCTAGTCACGGCACGAACTGTCGCAATATAGCGTCCTAATTCATCAGTTATTATTTCTCCCTCTTTTGGTGCTCTATTGAACGCTCTAATGAATTCCCTAATTTTCATCGTCCGGATGAGATTTGGATCACGTTTACCATAAGCTTCTTCTGGTTTTAATCGAAGCCTAAACGTCTTAGATGAAACATTCTTAAGTTTTTCCTCGAACATAAGTTCCTTACTTCCGATTACAGTAATGAATGGGGCCTCCTGTCCAGCGGATCTTATCTCTTCTAATTTTTCTTCCCCAAGCTCCTTGTTAACAAGGAACTCTTTGAATTTAAGATATACAATGCTATTATCTTCGATTGTAATCTGATTGCTCAATAATCTCACCCGAAAAATGAAAAGAGATAACAAAATATTCATAATAGTGAAAAAATTTAAACATCATGAAAAAGTAAAAACTTTTGGTATTTTTACGGATCTGGTCTTTTTATTATTCAGTAAAGTTTACTTTTAAGAGATTTCCTGCTTTGTGATAATATTCTGAAGACTAAGTTTCTGTCAGGAAGGATAATTACCAGGTATATATTCATTAAAACATTAAATAAACAAATAAGCACAATCACAAAATGTTCTTATTTACATTCTTGCACATAAGTTTCAAAGTTGTTTGATTTAATTTGTAATTAAATTAGTTGTGATACATTTTAAAATCATTAGAAACTAGATCAACTAGCAATAAAATAAGACAAAACTAGAGTTTCATCAAGAGAGCGCAAAAATCTCAAAAAGAGCGTTAGTTAATTAAATTAATTCTCTTATGTTTTGGAAAAATAGGAGACTACATAGGGAAATTAGTGATGATTTTTGCTGTGATTAGTTTTGGAGAAGTATGCTGAAAGTCCTTAGCATCTATACTTATTGGAGACCTAATGTTTAATTTCTTTGGATAATTGTTAATTAAATATGAAATCATCTCATAGAATTCTCTCTTTATCTCAAAGTTACAATTTTTGCATTTAAAGACATCATTTAAGTGTCCTTCTAATCCGCATCTGGGACATTTCATTGTGAAGAATTTTAATGTCTTAAACTCTTTAATTGGAATTTCTCCAATTTTACTTATAAGATATGTTTCAAATTCAGCACTGGGATCAAAATTAGGAAGTATTTGTTTTCGATCTTTTGTAGGCATGAATAGTCCAATCCATTTTATTCCTAAAGAATTCACAATTTCTAATAAGAAAGATATTGATTGGATAATTCTTCTCTTAGTTTCACTTATATATTTCATACATTTTTGTTTTGAAACCTTAACATACCTATCTATCTTAATAACTCCCTTTGGTGTTTTTACTTTAATCACTTTTTTAACCAGAATTTTTTTCGTTGTCCAATGAACATCAATTGTA
>JAHKLH010000160.1 GCA_029856635.1 Candidatus Njordarchaeota archaeon | reverse complement strand
TTAGAAGCCTCACGTAGAAAGACGTAGAATGAGTTGCATGCATATGTTTGTACTTGGGAAATTCCATTGATTCTCATTACTGTAAAATCTGAATTCAATAATGTGAGATTACTACTAGCAGTAATTGTGATATTCCATTTATTTACTTGCGTGTGTTCTAGGCGCAAAAGCCATAAATTATGTATTTCTTGTGTGATTAATCCTGTTTTAAGATCAGCTATGCTATCATAACCATATGTGAATATTTCTATTGCTACATGCGAATTATTAATGAATGCATTAGCTAGTGCCTTTATTACGATCCTACCTATTGTACACGACTGAATATTGACATAAGCAGGCCCAGAAACGGCGATTTGCTTCAAAGTGGTATTGGAGATAGCAATGTCTGCTGGTCCATCTACTAGAATACTCCAAGAAGAAATTGTTGTATTCACTACATATAACATCCATGTTATTCCTGTCATATTCATTGAAGCAAGTAAGAAAGTGGATTTTCCTATTGGCAAATCAACTGAGGCATTTACGTTAGTAAGATCAAGATTTAATCCAACTCTTGAATTTTCAATAAATGCTGATGAAAGTGTTCTAATCACAAAATTGGATATTCTTGTATTTCGAATAAACGTATCTGAGAAGATTGATATCATTGAATGAATTAGGGTATCGGTTGCGTTAATTTGTGACAAGTATGCAATAACGTAATTTTCCACAACACAATTATGCATTTCAACGGCACTACTGGTTAGAGTCATGTTATAGAAAACGCTGTTAGTGGTGATTACGTTAGAATATATTGCATACATCATCCATTCAGTAATGTAAGAGTTTCTTATGTCCAAAGTAAATGTTGATCCGTTATCAGAAGTTATTGAAAGGCGTTCGTAAACCATAGGCTTTAAATCATTAAGCACAACGTGAGAATATGTAATATAAGGAATAATACCTAGTTTTGAATCTCTTACATTAACTTGTGAATAATCACCTAATATTAAATAGGCTATTTGACTGTGCTCTATTTCAGCAGATGAGTTTTCTACTGTGAGTATAGAAACTAATGTAGAATTTGATACGCGAGTTACCGTATTTCCAGCTAAAATTAAGTCCCATCCAGTAACTTTTGTATTAATTAGTATCAAACTCAAAACATTTGGTGAAATTCCAAAATCTCTCGAATTCCAGTAAGTGATATTTCCTGGTTTGAGTGTGAACTCATAATTACCGAACCTAAATTCTAATATTAGGCGTGCTATGGAGTTTGCTAATGAAATATTACTGTTTTCTGTTGTGTATAAAAACGCTAGATTTGAATTCCTTATTGATACATTCGATCCCGAAATGAATGTCAAATACGATACTTTACAACCTGTTACTGATGCTTTACTATTTATTAAGTAGAAATGTCGAAATGTTCCTCTCTCAACTCTGAGATTACAAGGCCCAAAGCAAGCAAATAATGATAAGATGCTATCGTGAATATAAGCACTCGCATTTTCTAATATAATGTACCAATGAATATAGCTATTCGTTATGTTTGAGGAAAAAGATACTGGCATAATGTTTTCAATACGTAATGATTGATAATAATCATCACTAAGACTTAAAGTTATGTTATCATTTTGAATATAAACTTCAATCCCAACAGTGCTTTCCCAAAGATTAATATATCCATTGCCAAATGGAACCAAAAGAGTAATGTAGGATTCTCCAATAAATACCTTTGCATTGCCTAGAACGATAATAGTTTCAGTAAATGAATCATCTAAGATTAATGTCGCATTACCCGATACTGATATTTGATCTACTTTGGAATCAAAAATGAAACCTTGAGACGAATGTGTTATTCTCGCTAATCCTATGTTCGAATCTTGTACTACTATAGAGGAATTATGTAGTGCAAAAAGCCAATCAACTTGCGAATGTCTTAGTGTTAATTTAGCTGAAAACTTAACGATGATATCCCACATAATCAGTGATGAATATACTGTTAAATTATGACTTGGGATACTCATAAAACTAACATATCCGGGATATATATTCTCAATGGTTACGTTTTCAGTTATGATTAACGCAATCCATCCAAATGATTTAGAAACCGTTACCTTGACTGCATTAAATATTCTTAGTTCGTAAAGAATTTCAGAGAATTTAACTTCAAGCTGAGTGTTATCATGTACGTCAATAAATGCTAAACGTGTATATTCAATAGTCACAAATGATGTTTCGTATAAAACTAAAACAGCAACTCTCGAATTGTAGATTAACGCAGTTTCATTAATTAATTCAATTTGTTCACTATATGAACCATTTATCTGCAAATTACCATATTTTGCAACAACTTGTGTTAAAGTAGAACGAGTTATTACTACATTTTGTCCTTTCACAAAGCTAACATACGAGTCAGAGATAATTATGTTCTCTCCACTTATCTTCAACGCTGTTGAATTACATATAGCAATTGAAGAAATGTCAGCATAAATTATGCGTGAATTAGTAGAATAAAATGAAGAATTAGTTCCCCATACTAAACTTACTTTAGAGTCACTTATGCTTAGTGTTGAATTTTGCAAATAGAAGCGATACTCCGTAATCAAACTATTGATGAGAGTAATATGCCCAACTATGTTTAGTGTTTGATTTTCAACAAATCCCGGACTTAAATTATGTAGTGTAATATTTGAATTCGTGATACAAAGTGTCAAGCCAATCGTGCTATTATCCACAGTTACACTAGAGTTTATGATTTGAAGATTATTAACTGTGGCCTTTTTTATCATTAATTCTGAATCAGTACTGATAATTTCTGGGATCTTTTTATCTGCAATATTTACATCGCATGACGTAAATGACAATCTCAACCACGTAATAATCGAGTCTAATATAGTCAAACTCCATGTATTGTATGACAAAAATACGTTATTTACATATCCTTCCGAAATTAGCCAATCTACTACTACGTCGGTAATAGGCAAGTCAAGCTTAATAGTCGAAGCATTAATTATAACGTTGGCATTTTGTTTAACGCTAACATTAACAACAGAATACTCTATAACCGCTTGTGCTTGATTACATTTAATGCTAGTCACGATTGATTTTCTGATTTGGATACTACTACTTGAACGAGCTAATATATTGCCAAAAATCGTGCTATTTTCTATGATTACCTGTCCTCCTTCCACTATGATCCATGAGTTTTCTAAGTGAATAGTTGAATTCCTAATTATTAGTGTTCCTCCAGAGACAGTAATGTTTGAGAGAATCTTATATGACAAATTTTCTAAATATAATATATCTCCTGAAGAAACCGTAATTGGTTCCCGAAGTTCAGAATATCTCATCGGGACTGGTTTAATATTGAGAGTGGGATCCCCGAGCAATACAAACTCTGCTAATGTTTTCCAATCCAAGTAGTATGTATCTAGCTTGTAATAAATGGGATGTCTAATAGCATATTCTGTTATTGCTCGTGCCCAAGCTTCACCTATTCTTCTTGATGTAACTAATGCCTTCGTGAATAATATATTCATTTCTCCGGCGAGTCCCATTGTCACTAATTCTCCTATGTATCCCCAAGCAATTCTTGTTGATCCAAAAACTGCAATTGCTCCGCCATTGGGAGATATAACAAGAATTTCTCCTATGGAGTCTGTATCTGAGAAGCGGTTAATTGTACATGACATTGCAGCAACGATGGGTAAAATTTTGTTTCTGAGTGCCATTACATCACTTATTGTGAATGATTCCGTGTATGAAACTAAAATAGACTCTGGTGTACCATGCGAACCGAAGTCAATATACCAACGACCACTCATAAATTCATGATATGTACTCAACCTTGTTGCATTTCCGTACGTTTCATAAAGTTTTGTAATTGAGAAATTGGTTAATACGTTTTCTGCAAGATAATTCATGAGAAACTCTCCTTCAGGATAATATGAATACGAGATATCCGAGCCCATTAATGTAACTTCTTTTGTCCAAAATCCAATTGGTTTGTAATTTATGATTTTATTCAATACATTCTCTGCCTCTTCTAATGTACTTACGGGAATCCTCCCAACAATAACATCAGGTATTCCATCAACTTTATCATAAGGAAGATATCCCCATTTACTGTCATTATTTTCATTCCAAGTGTAATCTAGATCGGCATAATATAAGTCACTTTCAACAAGTACGCCATCTATTTCAGGATTTAAATCATACGCACCATCTGGAATATAAACTAATCTCGCTGGGACCTGATCAGCATCTCCAAACAATAGAACATATGTGATATTATGATTATTTACAAAGTACTTTATGCAATTACGTATTTTCTCTTGAATATCCCGACCATCAAACGTTGTGGATAT